>NZ_JAUBQS010000038.1:0-17326 GCF_036701355.1 Microcoleus sp. Pol12B3 | reverse complement strand
CCCGTCATCGTTGTCGAAGTCCCGGTTCCCGTCATCGTTGTCGAAGTCCCGGTTCCCGTCATCGTTGTCGAAGTCCCCGTCATCATCGGCTCCGTTCCCGACGACGGCGTAGGCTGCGGCACCGTGCCGCTATCCAAACTATCCCCGTTCTCATCGGGTAGCCGCCCTTCGAGAAAAATTAGTGGTACTGCACTTGCCATTGTTCCGACTCCTTGCGACGCTACTCAAAAACTACTAAATAAACTTAAAGTCAGAGGCAGTAATGACGGTGCTGAGCGCTCCCGGCACTGTAGGAATAGAATTCAAAACTCCCAAATCAAAAGCTGGGAGACTGTCATCTGCCACATTGGGGTCAAAGCCGAGAACGTACTTGTTAAAAGTATTGTTCAGGTACACGAAGAAAGCTCCCGCTTTGCTAGAACCGTTTTGATTCTTCAACACTGCATTTACTGCTTGAGCGTTGTCAAATTTAGATTCAAACAAAATGACTGATTGCTTGCTAATGTTGTCGCCGCTAGACCCGATATTCCTGACGATAAAACTGGTGAAATCGAGAGTAGTTCCTGAGTTGGTTAAACCTGCGAAATTTGACGACCTGAACAAAAATCTGTCGGTCTCGCTGCCGTTAGCGTTAAAGTCAGCAATCACGTCCACGCCTTCGCTGGGAGTTTCGTAGTAGAAGAAATCATTACCAGCATCGCCCGTGAGCAAATCAGAACCGTTGCCACCGCCCAAAATGTCATTGCCTGCACCGCCGGAAAGCGAGTCGTTGTCATCGCCGCCCAACACCAAGTCATTGCCGAAGGCGCCGCTCAGACAGTCGCTGCCGGCACCGCCGTCGAGAGTGTCGTCGCCCGCTTGGCCGTCGAGGGAGTCGGTGCCGGCCTCGCCCAACACGTAGTCATTGCCCGAACCTCCGAGTCCCGTGTCGTTGCCTCCTCCACCCAACATCGTGTCATCGTTGTCGCCGCCCAAGATGGAATCGTTATTGAGACCGCCGTCGAGCAAGTTTCTGCCGAGTCCACCGTCTAGGATGTCGTCGCCTGCACCGCCGTCGAGGGAGTCGTCACCAATGCCACCAAGTAAGGTGTCAATCCCGGTGCCACCAAGTATCGAGTCGTCGCCGGATTCTCCCAGCATCGAGTCGTTGCCTGTTCCGCCGTCAATGGTGTCGTTGTTGTCACCGCCCAGGAGGTTGTCATTGTCATTGCCGCCGAACATCATGTCGTTGCCCAGTCCGCCGATCAGCGAGTCTATGCCGTCTTGGCCATCAACAGTATCGTTGCCCAGTCCGCCGTCAAGGGTGTCGTTGCCGATCGCACCCACCACCGAGTCATTGCCTGCTTCACCGAATTCGAGGTCGTTGCCACCACTGCCGTCGATGATGTCGTTGCCGTCGCCCCCAGAGAGGGTATCGTCACCGGCCCCGCCGAGGATGAAGTCGCTGAGGTTGCTGCCTGTAAAGCTGCTTGCCGGGAGTGCGCTGCGATCGACAATATTATCTACTACCGTGATGCTGAAGGATGCCGGCCCGATAGTTGCAGATCCGTCGGAGGCTGTAAACGTGAAACTGTCGCTGCCCCCTCCTGCCAGCAAGTTGTATTTGACGATGTTGTTGTTGATATCGTCTTGGCTGAATTTGCCGCCGACGTTGAGAAAGGTGGTGCCCCTTTGGACAAAACCTCTGGTAGCGTCGGGGGCTTTGGTAATCGTGTAAACGATTTCCGACGGCGTGTTATCCGGATCTGTGACTAACAAATCGGCCGCAGTGATTGTCTGGGTAGGATTACTTTTGGCAACCACCACACCGTCGTTAATTATTAGCTGCGGCGGGCTACTGACGTTGATGGTTACTACCGCCTTACTTGTGCCGCCGCTGCCGTCTGAGATCGAGTAGCTAAAGCTGTCTGTACCCGAGAAGCCCGGATTCGGGGTGTATTTGAATACGCCGCCGCCCACGGGAACCAGACTCCCTTTGCTTGCTGGAGCAAAAGTCGTGACAGTCAGAGCGCTTTGTTCCTGGTCAGTGTCGTTCAACAGAACGTTGAAACTGAGTTCTTGACCCGCAACCGTGGTGAAGTTGTCGTTAACTGCTCTTGGAGGTTGGTTAAAGATGGGCGTCGGACTGGTTGTCGGCGTCGGACTGGTTGTCGGCGTCGGACTGGTTGTCGGTGTCGGGAACGTCGGTGTGGGGAACGTCGGCACCGGCTCGTCTGGCGTCGGACTGGTTGTCGGCGTCGGACTGGTTGTCGGCGTCGGACTGGTTGTCGGCGTCGGACTGGTTGTCGGCGTCGGCAGGGGAAGCGGAGTTGCGCTGCCGGGAACTGTGGGTGCAATTACAAATGAGCTTCGCCCTAGGGTTCTGCTGTCTACTCCGGGCAATACTGCTAAAAAGTCGCCGCTGACGCCGTTGCGAATAATCGTACTGCCTGCTTTGGTCTCGGTGCTTTGGAAGATTACCAAATCTTCAAACTTGAGGTCGCCACTTAACCCGATTAAATCTTCGCCTTGGCGAAAGTCTGTGAAAATGTCGGCATCGGCGAGATCTGGACCGCCTGTGGTGAGAAATGCCGGGTTAGTGCCGTCGCTGCTGCCGCTGGGGGAACTGAAGGCACCGATGACGAAGACATCTCTGCCTTCGCCTCCTGCCACTACGTCTTTGCCTGCTTCGCCCCAAATCACGTCATTGCCAGCACCGCCGTCCACGATGTCGTCGCCGTCACCGCCGAATACGATGTCGTCGCCGTCGCCGGAAAAAAATGTATCCCCGCCGGCGTTGCCGTAGAGCCAGTCGCCTCCTTCGTTGCCAAATAGCAAGTCTTCGCCGTCGCCACCGAAGAGCGAGTCGTTACCTTGGTCGCCCCACAGGATGTCGTCGCCTCGATCGCCCAAAAAGCTATCGTCGCCAGAGCCTCCACGCAAGCTGTCGCTGCCTTTACCACCGTAAGCCGTGTCTCTGCCTTCGCCTCCGATTACCGTGTCGTTGCCATCGTTGCCATACAACTGGTCGGGGTTATTTCCCCCGTCGAGGGAGTCGTTGTCTTTACCTCCGTACAGGGTATCGAGTCCTGAACCGCCATCAAGAACGTCGTTGCCGGGCGCGCCGAACAGCACGTCATCATCATCTGCCCCGAATACTAAATCGTCGCCGTCGGCTCCTTGCAGGTTGTCGTTGCCTTGCAGCCCGGAAATCACGTCGGGACCGGGACTGCCAACTAAGGAGTCGTTGGTTTCGGTGCCACGGACTACGCCGCCGATGACTGCGGGCGACGTACCTTGGCCCCCGCCCAATGTGTCGTCTATGCCACCAAATGTGTCGTCACCGGAGGGAGTTGGTGTTGGAGTCGGCGTCGGAGTTGGTGTTGGAGTCGGTTCTGGTGTTGGAGTCGGTTCTGGTGTTGGAGTCGGTTCTGGTGTTGGAGTCGGTTCTGGTGTTGGAGTTGGTATACTTACTACTGGCACTGCACTTGGCATTATTTTGGCTCCTTTAAACGACGATGCCGATTAACTTTAAGAACTGATTAGTATCAGTTTGTTGCCACAAATCTGGCTTAAAATTGATTAATAATCCCGATCATTTCTAGCATACTAAATCAAAACTGCAACGGCTATGGATATTTTTTAAGCCGGGCATCTTTCGATCTCAAAATATTAATGATTGCACGTTTTGCTGCCTATGTTGGGTATACTTTAATATCGCCCCATTTCTATAGAACCTAGAAGTCTGGCTTCGAGTCAGCCCGGTGTATTGATCCAGAAGCCGAAAAAATAAAAATCTTCGCTGTCATAATTTTTTCTTTCCTCCTGCCGAATGCCGAATACATATGTGCCTCTTGCCTTCAGAAGCCGACTTTCTTATGCTGACTTCTGACAAGAAACAGAGCTGTTAATTAGGGGCAGAAGCGGCCCGGTTTGTTCTTGTCCACTGACGGATAGTTCGCTGTGGCAAAGGTAAAGCAGGGAACAGCGACTTAATAAATCTAGCAGAATTCGTCGCAGTCGCTGTTGGTCGGCGGTCGTTTCGTCTTCGGTTTCCCAGGGGCGTCCGAGTTGCGATCGCAAAAATAAGGGAGCGCCAAACAAGGTCGCCGCACCGCCACTCAGCCACAGCGGCGAGCCGGCATCCAGCCAAAAATGCCATTTGTGGGCGCGGCGGCTGCTGCGGTACTGGAAGATGTTGGCGAGGGTTACGGCTCTGGCTGCTGGGCCTTCTGGACGCACTGGAAATGGGTTGGCGGTGACGGTTCCTTGGCGCAACAACTGGATGAACTGGGCGATCGTTTCTGAGTCGCCGCCGTTTGTTGGTTCTACGCGCTGCATTCGCCCGTTGATTTCCCAGTAGTGGGTGGCGGTTTCCATTAACTCGCGCAGGGCTGCTAGCCGATCGTAGGGCAGATATCTGTCGTTCATGAGAAATTTTTGGATCGCTCGATCGAGCAGCGCAATTGGACTCGGCAACAGCCGCTCCTGCTGTTGCAACCGCTGTTGTTCGATCCACTCGACAATCTGCTCGTAGGCCCTGGCTGCTCGGTGTCCCAGTCTGTCCCACCGGGGAAAGGCTGTAATTGGCAGCAATTGAGGTCGATCGAGATTTGGACGAAAACAGTGATCGGCGATTAAACCTGCTCTCACTTGGTCGATCGATTTTTGATGGTGAATTTGAGATGTTAAATTGAAAGTCGAGTTAGAATCTTCTGTTTCCAATGAACGGTGTTTCTGGCTGCCCAACACTACCAGCATTTCGGCGGCGCCGTCTCGATCGACTAAACGGCCGAGTCCCGGATAAACTAAGGCTAACAAAGTGAGTAAAGCTCGAATCTCTGGGGTAGTCGAAAGGGGGCGCTGATCGTTGAGAGATACGGCGGCGATACCATCTCGCGCGAGAATTTCCGTTAAACTGTAACGGGCGATCGCATCCATCCCAGGGGCAATTACAGCGATTTCCTGCGGTTCCACGGCTTCTGACTTCACCGCATCCACGATGATTTCGGCGGTTTCTCGCAGCAGTTGAGCCCGGGAAGTGGTTTGGAGCGATCGAACCGATCCGGGCAAATTCAAGCCTAAAGGATAAAAACCCTCAGAATTAACTGCTAAACTTACCGCTAAATCTCCAATCTCTGGGGCTAAACCGGCTTGTGCGTCCAAATTTTCCACGCTTTGACAGCGGTCTTCGAGTCTGGCTAGGTATTCCGTGTCAGCCCCCAAGCCCAAACGCACTCCTCCATCTCGATTGTAGGAGAACGCCCCTGCTGCACCTTGGTCGAGCATTCGATCGAACAAATGGCGACTTATCGCCGGATAATCGTCAACATCGTCTGCGATCGCAGCTTGGTATCTAGAGGCCAAATGCTGCTGGTAACTGCTATCCGGCAACAAATAGCGCCAGTAGAGTTCGCAAACAATCCCGTAAGTCAGGAACCCCCGCGTCAAGCACCATTCCCGCCACCTTTCCAGCAACTCTCCCATGTTACTCCACAGGTTGGTCGATCCGCCTGAGATAGCAAATCCCTGTTCCAGAATGCTGGGAATCTCTTCTCTGGGCGTACCGCTGACAGCAGCAAGTTGTAATAAGTCTAGTGTTCGACGCACCATTCGGTTTGGACTTACCCCTGTTTGTTGCAAAATGCCTTCGTCTAGTTCGCGACGCCAGAGTCTCGCGGCAAGTTCCAGTTCGGTTTCAGGTTGCAGTCGCAAGGGAAATTGAGCTCTCAAATTCAGCGACTGAACTAGCAGGGGCCAAAATAGCAATACCTCCTGCTCAAAAAAACCGAAGGGCGTTGTGGAGTGAAAGGTATATTTTCCTTCGGTAGCGACGGCGATGCGATCGGCCAATTCTAGTCGGTTGTCTCCGTTAGCTGCTAAGACTAAAATTGCTGGGGCAGTTTGTCCAGCCCGCCGCCGCCCGGAACTCGATAGCCCTGAAACTTTTGTGGGCAGGGGCTTGACAGTTTTGCTCCAAATGCAGAACTGCTCGACTAAACGAGCGGTTTTGCCGCTGCGGGCAGAGCCGACAATCCAAATTGAATCCTCGGCGGCAGTTCTCAATTTAGGTAAATTTGTTACCATACCGTGAATAGTTTAATCACTAATGTCTACAGCCAACTAACCAGCTTTTGCTATGAATACTTCTCCGTGGCACAGGATTGTAAAATATCTCTACAGGGCTAACCAATGGTATCGAGAAACGCCTGAGAGGGCCCTAGAACAGGCCTACGATGCTGCGTTAGCCATTAAGGCGATCGAAGACGAGCATTTTGGCGGTCAAGGAATCTCTGAGCGATCGGGAGAGTACGGACAAAGCACCTTGTCTTACTTTAAATCCGAGCTGCAAAAATACCTCAAGGTCATCCAAACCAGAATGGTTGAGTTTAATGCTAGCCGTTCTTTTTTGGAACTGCCGGAGCGAGTGGGGGCAAAACCGAAAACGGGGCAAAGCGCTGAGCCTCACCAGCACGGATCACCTCTCAACCATAAAGATAGAGACTCCCTTATATTTGAGAAGCTAGAGTTTATTGATGGAGTCATCGACAAGTATATTAATAATAGTAGATCGACGGCAATTGTTCCGGTTGTCAGCTCCGTAAATCTGCAGGAAAAATCTACAACAAATAACATTTCTCCACCTGACCCCAAAAATAAAGGTTCAGCTAATGCGGTTCAAATTCACGATGGTGAGGTTGACACTAACTATGAAGAAGTAAATTTATTACCGCGATCGCTTTTGGGAACTTTGAATCGAATCACTAAAGATTTAGACCCTGGAGCTGAAAAAGAAGTAGTCAAAAATTTTCGCAATTCCAAAGTAAAAACAATTATTTCTCTCAGATTTATTTTGCTTTTGATTTTAGTTCCGCTGTTGACGAATCAAATCTCCAAAAACTTTCTAGTCGGACCGATAGTTGACCATTTTAGAGGTCAAGAAAATGCCCCAGTTTTCATAAATGTTAACCTGGAAGAAGAAGCATTACAAGAACTGGAGAGATTTGAGCAGCACCTGAAATTTGAAAGGTTAATAGGCACTGCTCCGTCGCTTTCTTTAGAGGAAATGGAAAAGAAGATTTCTGAGAAAGCAGTTGAGCTCGCGGAGGAATACCGCGCTGAAAGTGGGGGAGCTATTAAAAATATTTTTGCCGATTTGATTTCAGTCATTGCCTTTGCCGCTATTATCGTCACTAACAAGAAAGAGATTGAGATTTTAAAGTCTTTCATGGACGATGTGATTTACGGTCTCAGCGACAGTGCGAAAGCTTTCGTAATTATTTTGTTTACAGATGTGTTTGTCGGATTCCACTCGCCTCATGGTTGGGAAGTAATTCTCGAAGGTTTATCGAGACATTTGGGACTGCCAGAAAATAGGCAGTTCATATTTTTGTTCATTGCAACGTTTCCAGTGATATTGGATACGGTATTTAAGTATTGGATATTCCGCTATTTAAACCGGAGTTCGCCTTCGGCTGTTGCTACGTACAAGAATATGAACGAATAATTAGAGGCGAAGGAAGTTCGGCAACGGATTCTTTAACGGATGTAACGGATGTCATGAAGAAGGAAGTTCGGCAACGAGCAATGTAGGTGATATAACCGATGCCAGTCCGATGGAAGTCGGAAGTTCGGCAACGAATTGGCTCGACGGATGAAACGAATGTCAGAAAGAAGGAAGAAGGAAGGAAGTGAGGAAGAAGAAAGGAAGAAGAAAAAAAAGATGTAATAATAGTAATGGTTTCAGGCCTTGATAAGGTCCTCAGTAGGACCTCCACTGCACAGAGAGTGGCTTACCCATAGCGCACAAAAGCATTTATTGTTTGCGTCAGAAGTGGTTTAATTAAGTTGATCTACTTAAGCTGTTGGGTCTCTAAATTTTATTTTTGGGCGGGTTTTCGCGCGCACCCCACAAGAATTTTATCAAACTTGACAGTTATCAAGGCTCGGCTCAGGAAGCGTAAAATTTAGATGTGGCTAGGTCGATCGACAAAAAATGCGATCGCCCGCAGAATCTCTCGAAAGAAATCAAAAGCGCGATCGCATTCCCAGAACCAATTACCAATTAGCAATTGCCAACGATCTAATTCCAACGCTTCTTGCGCTGTCGCTGGCTTGCCACCGCCTCCACCAGCCCCAGGCCGAGAAAATTACTCAGCAGCGACGCATTTCCGTAACTTAGGAAAGGCAGTGGAATCCCAGTAACCGGCGCCAAGCCAATGTTCATCCCAATATTGACGAACACCTGAAAAATCAACATTGACAGTACGCCGATCGCTAGCAAAGAACCAAAATTATCGTTAGCAGTTTGAGCTATCGTCACCAACCGGAAACAAATTATCCAGAAAATCAACAACACGCCAATACAGCCAATAAAACCCAATTCTTCGCCAATAGCTGAAAAGATAAAGTCCGTATGCTGTTCGGGAATAAAGTTAAGCTGAGTTTGCGTTCCCTGAAACAAACCCCGGCCCTTCAGTTCCCCAGCGCCAATAGCAATCCGAGATTGAATCAAGTGATATCCGCTGCCTAAAGGGTCTTTTTCGGGGTTTAAAAACCCTGTCAAACGCATTTTTTGATAATCCTTGAGCACATTCCAAAAAATATGTCCGAGGTGCCCAGAAACAACGTTCACCAACACAGCACCGAAAGTCCCCAACCAGGGCCAAGGCAGGGTTCGCCAAGCGATAATACCCGCAATAACTACCCAGGCTATCCAAATCGGTGTAGACAGGTTATTGAAGAGAACTGAGATGAGAGGAGAGAATAGCAATATTAGCCAGCCGGGATTGACATTACCCCAGTAAAACATCCCCATTGTGATCGCGCCGAAGACTAAGGAAGTGCCTAAATTTGGTTCGGCAAATATCAATCCCCAGGGTACAGCCATAATCGCCAGCATCCTCAACATATCCCGGACTGTGGGGACACTCTTCTCGTGCAGGAGAGCTGCTAAAGTGACAATCATGCCTACTTTGGCAAATTCTGAGGGTTGCAGGTAGAAGCCGCCGATGTTGATCCACCGCTGGGCACCGAGCCCTGTAGTACCGATAAAACGCACTGCGATCAGCGACAAATTGATTAATATGTAAATCGGCCATTTCCACTCAAGCAGTATTTGGTAGCGACAGCGGGAAATGATGATGGCGAGGAACAAACCGACTGCCCCAGTTACCCAGTGCCGCCACCAGTCGATCAGTCCCTGGTTGATTTCGACGCTGCGGATCATGATTCCGCCGAAGATGGTAAGGGCGATGCAAGCGGCGAACAGCCAAGGGTCTGCTTCTTCCCAGGGTTTGAAGATTGATTTCCAGCGGTTTCTGACTTGTATTCTCTGCAACATGAGGATTTTAGATTTTAGATTTTAGATTTTAGATTATCGAACCGATTTTCGGAAGTTGCGGATATATTTCGGATTCAGAGTCTGCACCTTACTTTAGAACTTTACAAGCGTCGGTGTGAGTACCTCACATTATTCGGGGAGTTGTAGGGATGTTCCGGGCCGTCAGCAACGGGTTAGGAGTGCGCGGACACACTAATCTGTAGGGTGGGCCAGGCCGCGCACCTGAAGCGGATTTAGCCCGATCGCGATTCGCAAGTTCTAGAATCGTCAGGCCGGTTCGTAAAGGTACTCAAAGCCGTTCCCATCTGGATCTCTGCCGTAAAAAGATGCAGTACCGTCGCGGTGTTCGTGAATGTGGGTGACGGAAACACCATCGGCTTTGAGTTGTTCGTAGGCGGATTCCATTTCGGTACGATCGTCAAATACAAACCCAAAATGCGGCCCTGCTTGGTCGTAACTCGGACTCAACAGCGCCAATCCGTCCTCTCCTGCTTTCAAATAAGCCCAGTCTGCATCTTTCCAGACTAACTCCATACCCAAGTTGCGGTAGAATTCAGCAGACTTCTCTATGTCTTGCACGCAGACGGCTACGTGTCCCAATCGTTTTAGTTTCATATCTACAAAGTTTATGGTTGTTCTTTCGTTTATTGTATCTATTTTCTGATTTTTTGCTCTATTAATTAGCTATTTTTTCTGTTTTTTTTTTGCGGCTAACTGTACTTTTTCTACTTGTTTGCTGGCGTCCATTTCGCTGAACAGTTGAATGGCGCGATCAAAATTTTCTTGACTTTTCTCGATGTTACCAAGTTTTTGTTCTGTTAGTGCTAGTTGATAGCAAGCTTCGGCTCGGTCTAATTTAGCGCTGGCTCGATCGAGTATTTCTATTGCTTCTGCATGGTGCTGCAGGGCTTGGTCAAATTCTCCCTGTTCTCGGTACAGCGCTGCAATACCGCTGAGAGCTTTGGCTTTGATGCTGCTGTACTGGTTTTGGTCGGCTTGGGCGATCGCTTGGCGGTACAAGCTCAAAGCTTTCTCTGTCTCTCCCAGGTTTTGATAGGTGGCGGCGAGAAAAACTAACTTGTATCCCGTACCAACCAACTGACTGTCTTCCCGATCGGCATAAAGTTTTTCGGCGAGCTCTTCCGCCTCTTTTTTGGCTCCGATATACGAGTTGAGGAAAGCTAACCCGACATCGATCGAATAGCTGTTAATCCCGATTTCGTCCTGCGAATTTTTCAGCTTGACAAATATCTCCATAGCTGATTCTAATTCGCGCATTTCTATTTGACAAAAACCTATATTAATTGCAGCGTTAACTTGCCAAAATTCTAGATTAGCTTGTTTGTCGTTTTCCGGTTCGCTGCTTTTAGCGATAATTTGCAAAGATTTAGTGGATTTTATTTCTGATATTTTATGGCATTCTATGGCTTGATTTATCTCGCCTAATATCCGGTAACAAACACCTAAAATACTGTAAAGACCGCTCAAATAATAGTCAGAAGTTACATTGTTTACGATGCGAGTAGTTGCTGAAATTATTGGCTGCAAGAAACCTAATTTGTAGAGCGCTCGACCGAGCTTGTAATCTTTGGCAAACTGGATATTGATTTTTTTGAGGATGACGCTAGCGGCCTGCTCGAAACAGCTAATTGCCACATAATGATAGTAAGCTTCAAAAGCTTTCAGGGCATCTTCTACACTCTCAATATTTTCAACACTCTCTGTCCAGAACTCGGCTGCTTTGCGATTTGCAGTCTCCCAGTCTCCGGGCGAGAGCCGATCGACCGCTTCTTCCCGAATTGCTGGATGCAGCCAGTATTCGCCCTTCTGAGACTCGACTAGCGATCGGTGCAACAGCGATTTAATGATTTGTCGGCGTCCGGCTTCGGGCACGTCCCACAGCAAGCACAAAAGTCCGTCAGTAGGGACTGTCGGCACGTCTTGATAGCGGTAACAGCCCAAGCGACAGAGGAGTTGATAGGCTTCCGAATCGAGTTCTTGCAGGCGGTTAAATTGACTGGTAACTAAATTTTTTAAGTCAGTTTCAAGGAGCGGATCTTCGCTGTTTTCCAGCCAGTAGGCTGCCATATCTCCGTCAAAATCTTCTCGAATCGTGCCGCAAATAATGCCCATTGCTTTAGCATTGCCGCCGTAAACTTTGTGCATTTCCTTGAGGGCGACATCATCTATATTGATATTGCGGGCGCTAAAAAACTGCCGCCAAACTTCAACTTCCAATCCAGGAAGCAGGTAGTGTTCGACGGTGACATCAGAATCGCACAGTCGATCGCGACTGGTAATCAGCGTTACCGACTGCACCGCTGCGTCAGCCAAAACTCGCAACAGTTCCACGTAAAGCCGGTGCGGTTCAATAAACTTACCTTGTCCGTCGAGTGCGGCTTCCAAATTGTCAATCAATACGCCGACTTTGTGAGTCTGAAGCTGTCGCTTCAGCCGTCCCAGGGTGACGCCAAAGTCTGGCCCGGGTTCTTCCTGAAAGTCTTGCTTGAGCCATTCTTCGATCGCGCTTTCCAATGCCGTGATATTCTCTGTCTCTTTTGCCATCAACAGTTCAATTACCCGATCGAACCCTTGAGATTTGAGATACTGTCTGGCCAAAGTTGTTTTGCCGATACCGCCGGCACTTTGGATGACAATCACTTTTGCACCTTGGGCGACAAGAGTATTGAGATCTTCGATCGCCCCGAAGCGGCCCAAAAAATTCGGGTTTTCCATATCCAACTCCGCATCAAGTCCGAGAGATACTTGGGCTGGAACAGTTTGTCCCGACTGCGGTTCTAGTTTCGAGTAGCTGCGCCAATACCGTTCTACTACCGCTTGAAGGTTGTCTCTTTTGACTTTTTCGCCATCTCCAAACAAAGCTGAAAGCCGCTTCCACAAATTAGAGGCAGCATCCTTAACAGTCCCTACTCCATACCCTTCACTATCTGCAACCTGTTGGTACGTCCTGCCTTGCACGCCTTGCCAAGCTTCGCGAAAGATCGCGCTGTCAAGGTTGTCGAGAGTTTTCAGGTTTCGAGCCACAAGTAACGAGTTGGTAAAATCCAGTGCACGATCGGCTTCCATTTAGTCACCAGGTTTAGCGTTACCCATCTGAGACAACTTTAACAGACTTTTTCCGACTCGCTTACACGCTCAAACAGTGGACTTGTATAGACTTTTCCCGACTGACACGGCCGAGGTTGGCAGGGGATACTGTTGAGTGTGGAGGGGAAGTTGACAGAGAAGCTTCTAACTTACACGCCAATTGAGTCGAGTTTATATTCAGGAGCAAGCAGCTATGTCTATTAACGATGTTGAAACAGCGATCGTAGATGAACAAATTCGCCCTCAAGAATGCGGCCGCGTTCGTTTCCAAAACAGTTGGTGGCCGGCGAAGTGCGATCGAGACATGACTTTTGAACCCGGTGAGGTGGTTCGCGTCGTGGGAATTGAAAATATTACTTTGATCGTTGCAGCGTCGTTTGCGATCAATTCTGAAAGTTAAGGCAAATCTACAATCGGGAGTAAGCAATCATGAATTTTGACAATTCCGAAAAAGCGATCGTGGATGAAGAAATTCGACCTAATGAGTCCGGTCGCGTTCGTTTCCAAAACAGTTGGTGGCCGGCGAAGTGCGATGGAGACCTGACTTTTGAACCCGGTGACGTGGTTCGGGTAGTCGGAATTGACAATATTACTTTAATAGTTGAAGCGTCGTTATAAATCAAAGGGTTAGGGAGTCAAGCTATAAGTTTATAGCATCCCAACTTTCATGCCAACCTAGAAGCAGGAGAAAGTAATCATGACTGTCAGCCATTTAGAAAGAGCGATCGTTGAAGAAGAAATTAAACCAAATCAGTGTGGCAGCGTGCGATTTCAAAGCAGTTGGTGGCCTGCCAAGTGCGTTCGAGAAATAACTTTGCAACCCGGTGAAGTTGTTCGCGTCGTGAGACTGGAAAACATTACTCTGATAGTTGAAGCGTAGTTGGGAAACAATCTGTAGGTGGCGAGTTATCGGAGGGTAGAAACAATAAATTTGCGATCGCGTTTCTATTTCGATACATTTCTCTTCAAGCGCGCGATCGCACTTCTCGCCTCTGTTAATTTCCAGATTCTAAAGTTTGACCTCAACCACAACTCGCCGCTGACAGTTTTGTCGGCGGGTTCTTTCAGTAGGAACAACGCACCGTGTTCATTGGGTCAACTTAAGACTGAAACCCTTGAGAAATCTCGCTTTTACCAAAGTCTAGATCCCCCTAAATCCCCCTTAAGAAGGGGGACTTTAAGAAGATTCTTGTCCCCCCCTTCTTAAGGGGGGCTAGGGGGGATCGAGCCCTAATCGTCAGACAGTTTACCCGTACTACGTTTGACGTTAAGTTGACACCAAGAAGGGCACGGGGCGGTGTCCCTACTTACGCAAAACCTATGTGTCATGCTGAGTGAAACGAAGCATCTCACTCAATGCTTCGCCCAAATGCCTAAGTCCTATTTTTCATAACGAACTAGAAGATGCCAGAGAAAAATATCCGGGTCGTCATGATCTATCATCTCTTTAAACATCGAAACAAAAGGCTCATAGTCCAAAAACTGCATCTCCAAACTGAGTTGTTTTAATCCCGCTTCTTTAAAGATGCGATTCAAACGCAAGGGAGTGTAATAAATTTGGGCCGTTTGCCACTCAGCATCCCAAACTTTATTGCCGTAGACATCGATAAATCCCTCTGTAACACAGTGAGCGTGTTTGCGACTAAAATAGGCAATTTCTAAGAAGCATAAGGTGGTTGGGAAATATCCGTATATCTTGCCACCTGGCTTGAGAACTTTACCAAATTCCCGTATCATGTGGCGGTTGGTTTTATCCTCACTGGAAACCACGGAATTTACAAGGAGGACGTAATCAAATTTCTCGTTCCACTCAGGTTTTAGTTCGGTGATTCGCGTGGAGTCTACTTCCTCAAACACGATTTGCCGATTGTTGAGTCGGGAATCTCCATCTGCTTTTTCCCAATCTGCTCGTGCTTTTTCAATGGCTGTTTTGGAAAAATCGGTACAGTAGATTTGTCCAATTTGGGGGCAAAATTCTAGTAAGGTTTTCTGAAGATAAATTTCCGA
This sequence comes from Microcoleus sp. Pol12B3, assembly GCF_036701355.1. Lineage (NCBI taxonomy): Bacteria > Bacillati > Cyanobacteriota > Cyanophyceae > Oscillatoriales > Microcoleaceae > Microcoleus > Microcoleus sp. Pol12B3. The sequence continues at coordinate 2,889 of NZ_JAUBQS010000038.1, read as the reverse complement.
GCCGCAACCGGGAATTAGGACTTTGATATCCGGCGAGTTAGGAATATCATAGCCGGGAGAACGCTCTGGACGGATTAAGTTTTTGCAGATTTTGGGGTCTTGGGTGATGCTGAAAGCGGTGTTGGTATAATCTTCGTGGTTTTTATCCCAGATATCTTTCTCTTCTTCAAGAGATTTCGAGCCTAGGTTTTGAGAAGAGGGGATTAGCCATTTGTAATCATTTGTGCCGGTCATAATTTTTAACTCCAAAATGTTCAGTACAGGTCAAATCAGTGTGTCAACCGCTAACAACCAAGCTGCCGTTTTCCAGCACGTACATGACATCCGCACGCAAGGCATGGGCCATTTTGTGGGTGATGAAAATCACGGTGCGTTCTTTGGTGATGCGCTCGATAGTGGCGAGGATTTCGGCTTCTGTGGCGGGGTCGAGGGCGGATGTGGCTTCATCCAGAATCAGAATTGCTGGATTTCTCACCAAGGCTCTAGCTAAAGCGATTCTTTGCCGTTGTCCCCCTGATAACTGTCCGCCCCTGTCACCAACAGGTGTGTCGTAGCCTTGGGGTAAAGACAAAATAAATTTGTGAATCTCGGCGTCTTTGGCTGCGGCTTCGACTTGTTGGTCAGTGGCTTGTAAATAGCCCATGCGGATGTTTTCTCGCACGGAGCAATTAAAGAGAATTACATCCTGAGAAACCAGTCCGATTTGAGAACGGAGGGAGCGTACTGTGGCATGACGCAAATCAATTCCATCAAACAGAATGCGTCCTTTATCCGGGTCGTAAAATCGCGTCAGCAAGTTGACAATTGTACTTTTTCCTGCTCCACTTTCACCGACAAATACCGCGAATTCTCCTTGGCGAATCTTCAGGGATAGATTTTTAACTCCACCTCTATCTTGGGAGTAGCTAAAGGTAACATCGTCAAAGTTAATATCACTGGAAAAGTGAGGTAAATCAATCGCATCCGGTGCATCCTGAATCGCCGGAGTTTCTGATAAGATATCGCTGATGCGTTGCAGCCCTGCTACTCCATCGATAAATGCCGGGATTGACGAAGTTAAACCGAGGATATTGAGATTCAAACCTACCATTAAAACTTGAAAGGAGGTAAGAGTTCCTACAGAAATTATATTCCTGTAGGTCATCACTGCACCGATACTCAAAACGATAAGCTGCGTCATGACAAAACCAATCATGGGTCCTTTCTGCACTAAGTAGGAGAGAAAGGTTGCCCGGACATAAACCTGTTTTAAGTCATTCAAATCGGTGGCAAAATGCTCAGTCATTTGGTTTTCCAGCCCGAATATCTTGACAACGGTTTGCGAGAGGATATTCTCTTCGATAACGCTGGCAATCTGTCCTTCTTTTTGCAGCAACTTATAGCCGACTTCGGTGGCAAGGCAGGCAATTTTTGCTGGGGCAATGGTGCAGAGGGTTAAACCGATTAAACTGAGCAGGGCTAATTGCCAGTTGAGGAAGAAGAGGAAAACCAGAGAAAATAGGAAGTTAGACAGTTCTAAAACAACAACTGTCAGCCCCATTGTAATTACGCCATTTTCCACTTTTTGGACATCGGCGATGAGACAATTGACAATATCCCCGGCTGAACGCCGCCCAAAAAACTCCATTGAAAGGCTTTGGAGATGCTCGAATAGAGAGTGTCGGATATTGTTTGTGATTAAAATGCCCAAACGCGCTCCTAGGAAAATTCCTAGCAAACCGATGCAGGCATATAGAATTGCTCCGACAACTAGCAATGACAGGATTAGAACCAGAAGACCGTAATTTTGGGGAACGATGGCGGCATCGATGATAAATTTTAAGCTGGCTCGGAAGACTGAATCAAAGGCGGCGTCGAATATCAGGCAGGTAAAGAGTAAAATGAATTGCCCTTTGTAGGAGGCAATGTATTTGTTGAGGGTTTTAAAGAACCAAATAAGTTCCATGATTTATGGGAGTTTGTCTACAGGCACGATTTATGCTTTGACGTAGCATTTATCCAAGTTTGGATTGGATTCAGTTGCTCTTTTTTTGAGGCTGCATCCTTTTTATGTCTCTATCATGGCTCCCTACCTTGCTCCTGTCAGTCGGAAAAGTCGGATCGTAAAGTCGGAAAAGTCGGATCTTTGCCTAATTGAGATATTTCTGACTGACTGTAATATGACCCGCTGAAAGACATCGGTAATCATACTGAAAATTAATCGAATTGTCTTGACTAATGGGCGTATATTTTTACTTTGTAGGAATAAAAGGTATCAAGCCTTGTCTTTATCCATAAGACAAGCTTTGACACTTAGTTATACGGTTGTCCGCTAGGGAGCGAACTCCAATTTATGAAAGATGATAGAGCGACCCTAGCTAGGACTTTAGTAAAGGAGCGGGTGCAGTTTCGATTCGAGAGTGCGATTGCCCTTATGATTGCTGAGTCTGATTAGGTGGAAGGGCAAGCATTCTGCAGGTTTTTCTTTTATCCTCTTTCTTGTCTGTTCATTTCTTGTTCTCCTTGTTCAATTTCATTGCATAGTGCACTCCGATCCAGAACGATCGCTGGCTGATTTCCTCTAGGGTCAATTTATCCCATGGCATTCCTTTGACAAGAAATTGATCATCTTTTTTTGAACCTTGTGTAAAGTCTTCATCTATGTCCTTTGATATTTTTTTCCTCAACTCAGGATAATTCTTATCGAATGATGCATCTAATTCATCGGCTTGTTTCAGTAGCAAATACCAAAATTTCATTGTCTTTGTTCTCCTTTTGTCTCTATCGACTTATCGTGTTAATTCGTGCTATTCGGCAAAGCGATCACCTTTCATCGGTAGTGCTTTTATGTAAAGGATAGAGGATAATAGCACTACCCCAATCTTTTGAGGAGTCTCATGATGAAACCCT
>NZ_JAUBQS010000133.1:0-4424 GCF_036701355.1 Microcoleus sp. Pol12B3 | reverse complement strand
TGGCTCAGGTTTTTGGCGCTGATCATACTATTACTTCTCTCGATTTTCTCACTCTTTCGAGTTAAGATCAAAGCGCATTTAATTCGCTAAGTTTTTTCGATATTCTCCCAACTCGGTTTGTTACATAAGCCGGGTTTTTTATTTTCCACAATTACCCAAATCAAGCAAGTTCTTGAATTCTTTAGTTTGTCAACTTATCGAAAAGTCTAAAAGGGGTTTTAGTGAATAATTAAGAACCGGCAAAAGCCAACAAACGCAGTTTGTAACTACAAGATTTACTACCTTTTTTTTGAGGGAATAGATATCCTCTTATATCCTGCTGATTGACTATTATTAAATGATTTTTGATAATGAGTCACGTCCTACCAAGAGTCATAAAAACTATATTATAAATAACCAATATAAAAGCGAACAATTATCAACTATTTTTGGGTAGAAAATATCGCATTTTACAGCGTATGTGCGTACATTCTGTACGTTTTTTCCATGTAAAAATAATTTAGCGGTAACTCAGGTTTGGCTAAAAAAATGCCTGATTTCGCAGGTAAACACAGCGAACTGCTACTTTGGGAAGATGTCGATCAAAAAAAAATCGCAGTAAATAGAACTTGTTAACTATGCGAAACCGAGAAATTAGCAATTAACAATTTCTTATTAGCAATTAACAATACTATCTACCATTGAAGATGGACATTTTACAAGTCAAGGAGCTATGTAACTCATGAAAAATTTAGGGTGCAACTACTCTTCGCTAATTCACCAATCAAGTTGCGATCGCCGCGACAAAGAGTCCATAAAAGCTTCTTTGATTGGGACGCCCTTAGTCGGGGATGTGGAGATCGATGTTTCCTGTTTAGCAAAAGAGAGTTGTGGCGTCAAGACTAAACATAAAAAACATTTAGTTTGCATCGACCCAAGGGTAGAGAATTATCAGCATCTTACCAGCGGAGTAAAACCAGGGACAGAGATAATTGTCCTCGATCGAACCCTGGACGGAGTAGAACAAATTACCGAGATTCTAGCTAAACGCAGCTTAATTGCCAGCCTTCAAATAGTTGCTCACGGCAATGAAGCTTCGGTGCAACTGGGGTCAACTTTACTGAAGGATGAAAACTTGCAAAAGTACGATCGGCATTTTCAACAGTGGCGCAATGCCTTCAGGGAAAAAGCCGATATTTTATTATTAGCGTGTAAGGTTGGGGCTGGAAAATCCGGGATTGCTTTCGTGCGGAAGCTGAGAAAATTAACAGGCGCAAATATAGCTGCTTCTAACAATCTAATTGGCAGTGCAAAATTAGGAGGAAACTGGCAATTAAATGTTACAGCAGGACAAGTAAAAACCGCAATAGCCTTTGAAACAAAAAACCAGGAAACTTACAGCGCTGTCCTCATTAATTTAGTGGACGAAAGTTTTCAAGACGCACGTCTAATCGGGCCTTGGATCTCTGGGGTAACAGGCACGTCAGACGCTCCAGCTTTAACAGCAGGAACCGGAACCGAGAGTTTTCCGGGTTTGAACATAGATCCGGTCGGCAGCGGGGCGTTGAGATTAACTTCAAGAACTTTTGACCAATCTACTTTTGTTATCTATAACAGTCAGGTTCCAGTCAACAGCGGTCTTAACATTGTCTTCGACTTATTTGTCTACAACGGCACTGCGCGTCCGAATTTAGCAGGGCGGACAGGTGATGGCATAAGTTTCTTTTTAATTGACGGTACGGTGACGCCAACAGTAGCTGGAGGCTATGGAGGGTCTCTCGGCTACGCCCAAAATACAGATACAAATCAGCCCGGTTTACTGGGAGGTTATTTAGGAATTGGATTAGATGAATTCGGAAATTTTTCAACTACAACTCAAGGGCGTGTAGGTGGAATTCCGGGGGGGCGTAGAGCAGATTCGGTAACGCTTCGAGGTAGCGAAGCTACGCAATATAAGTTTTTAACTTCTACTTTTGTGCCGCAGGGAGTAGATAATATTCCAGATACCGTAAATCCTCTGCCTCCAAACGGGCCGATCAACGCACTTACTACCAGTCGCGAAGCAGCCAGAAGAAGAGTTCAAATTATTTTGCAACCACCCAATTCTGCAACGCCAAACCGTCTCACAGTTAACTTTGATCTCAACAATAATGGTTCGTTTACAGATCAGGGCGAGACTATTATCGACATTGCCAATTTAGAGGATATAAACGGGCCAATACCGGCAACATTCAAATTTGGTTTTGCTGGTTCAACGGGAGACGCAACAAATATTCACGACGTTCGCACTTTATCTATCCAAACTATAGACGTGCCGCTGACTACGGCAGATGTTGCCTCAAGGAAAACAGGCCCGGCCGCAGCGGCACCGGGTAGCAGCATTACTTACACAATTACGACAGTAAATAACGGCCCCAACGACGCCGAAAACGTGGTGATTGAAGATCAATTGCCCGTCGGGGCAGTATTTGCTAGTGCCGAGGGCGACGGCACTTTCAACGCGACAACGAGACTGGTAACCTGGCCAACTATTCCGAATTTACCTGTTGGGACTACCACCACGCGCACCGTAACTGTTACGACCCCAACTACACTTGGCTCTATTACCAACAGTGTATTCAGCAGCAGCAGTACGATCGATCCCGTACCCGGTAACAACAGCGGCAGCAGTCCGGAGGCGCGAGTCACGACCACTATTACGAACGATAGGGCTGATGTAGTGACGGTCAAAACCGGACCCGCTACTGCAGCAGCCGGCTCGACTGTCACCTACACAATTACGGCAGCCAACAGTGGGCCGAGTGCGGCAACCAATGTGGCGATCGCCGACAGCATTGTTCCGGGTTTAACAGGAGTCAGCGTCTCCGACGGCGGAACTTACAACGAAACTACAGGTATTGTGACTTGGACGGCGATCCCATCCCTAGCCAGCGCAGCCAGTACCAACAGAACCGTCAGTTTCACAGTTCCCGCCACCGGCGGCACCGTCGCCAACACTGCTAGCAGCACATCAAGTAGCCTAGACCCCAATCCCGACAACAACAACGGCAGCAGCCCCCAAGCGCGAATCACCACCACTATTACCGATAGCGCTGATGTAGTGACGGTCAAAACCGGACCCGCTACTGCAGCAGCCGGCTCGACTGTCACCTACACAATTACGGCGGCTAACAGTGGGCCGAGTGCGGCAACCAATGTGGCGATCGCCGACAGCATTGTTCCGGGTTTAACAGGAGTCAGCGTCTCCGACGGCGGAACTTACAACGAAACTACAGGTATTGTGACTTGGACGGCGATCCCATCCCTAGCCAGCGCAGCCAGTACCAACAGAACCGTCAGTTTCACAGTTCCCGCCACCGGCGGCACCGTCGCCAACACTGCTAGCAGCACATCAAGTAGCCTAGACCCCAATCCCGACAACAACAACGGCAGCAGCCCCCAAGCGCGAATCACCACCACTATCACCGATAGCGCTGATGTAGTTACGATCAAAACCGGGCCCGCTACGGCCACCCCTGGGTCAAATGTCACCTACACCATTCTCACTGAAAACAGAGGGCCCACTACCGCCACCAACATTACCGTTACAGATAGCATCATTCCCGGTTTAACGGGCGTTACAGCGTCCAGCGGCGGTATTTACGACCCAGCCACAGGCATTGTCAGCTTTCCGCCCATTGCCAGCTTAGCTGACGGCGTGACCGTCAGCCGGACTGTCAGATTCCCAGTCCCGGCAACCGGCACTGTCAGCAACACGGCAAGAAGTACCTCAAACACGAATGACCCGAATCCCGCCAACAATAACGGCAGCGATCCCGGCGCAACTGTTACCACCAGCATCGCCTCACCCCCGACTCCGACTCCGACTCCGACTCCCGCACCGACTCCGACTCCCGCCAACCAACCGCCGATAGCTAACAACGTCAACCTCGAAATCGCCCCCAGCAGCGCTGTGCCGATCGCAGGACTCGGAGGAAGCGACCCCGACGGCTCGATCGCATCCTTCACCATCAACACCGTCCCACCAGCCAATGAAGGGCTGATATTTTTAGGCAATCCCGAGACGGGCGGCACGATTGTCACCGCCGGTCAAATTCTGACACCTGCTGACATTAACCAATTATTTTTCCAATCGACAGCCAACTTTACCACCGCCAATTTCACCTACAGCGTTACAGACAACCAGGGCGCTACCAGCCCCGCCAGCGCTACTGTATCCGCGCTGCCGCCACAGCCAAACCTACCGCCGACAGCTAATAACGTCAACGTCGAGATCGCCCCCAGCAGCACTGTGGCGATCGCAGGACTCGGAGGAAGCGACCCCGACGGCTCGATCGCATCCTTCACCATCAACACCGTCCCACCAGACAATGAAGGGCTGATATTTTTAGGCAATCCCGAGACGGGCGGCACGATTGTCACCGCCGGTCAAATTCTGACACCTG
>NZ_JAUBQS010000037.1:0-65679 GCF_036701355.1 Microcoleus sp. Pol12B3 | reverse complement strand
TTAATTGGGTCAACAGGTAAAAAATGAGTAAGATTACTCATTGACAATAGTGTTTTTAGCTTAACTTGTGAGCAATGAGCCTTTGCTGTGAATAACGATCGGGCGGTTATGACGCAAAATCGTCGGCATTTCATTCGCTTGCACGCTCAACAACCAAATCATGCTGGTATTATCGTGTGTACAGACGATAAAAATCTAGAAAGGTTGGCAACACGCATCAATGATGCTATTGTTGGTGAGGAAAATTTGAGAGGTAAATTGATTCGAGTCAACCGCCCGCCGCAGTAAGTTCGATCGCCCTTTCTCACTTTTCCCATTGCCAATCCAATAACTCGCCATTACCAATTACTTCAGCTTGCCGCCCGTTATCTAAATAACTTAAAGAAATTTGCAAATAATTTTCGGGTTTGTACTGCAATCTTTCCGCCCATTCGATCGCCACAATTCCCAAATCCATTTCTAACCCGTCCCAATAACTTTCTAAGTGCAAAGCCTCCGCTTCTTCGGGTTCCAGTCGATACAAATCTAGATGATACAGCGGAACTCGCCCTATAAAATACTCGTTAATTAGCGTAAAAGTAGGACTTTCGATCGAGTCTGAGATTCCTAAACCTTCAGCGATGCCTTGAACCAAGGTAGTTTTGCCCGCACCTAAATCTCCTTGTAATAAGATTACAGTGCCGGCGGGGAGCGATCGACCTAACGCAACACCAAACTTGCGCGTAGCCTCAGAATCGGGAAGCAAAGTTTTCATTTCAATAATTAGTCATGAATCATTTATTATTGGTTATTTGTTATTTGTTACTCGCTGGTGGCTGCCAATAGCCAATAACTAATAACTAATAACATTAGTAAACAGTAAACAGTAAACATTCAGCAGTCAGCAGCTTAAATGTTCTGGGCGCGGCCGTACCAACGCAGCAACATCCCCGCCAACCTTTGAGAATTGTGGCGAATTAAACCCGTATTTTCATCTTCATCCATGACATTGGCGATGACAACTCGCCGCCCCAATTGCGTTACGGCTTCTCGATCGAGCACAACCGGATAAGAATTCTCCTGAGAATAGCGTATCAAAGCCTTTGCAGAAGGGACTTTTCCTTGAACGACTACAGCATCGAACAGCGGCCTGCCGCAAGCGCGGTCGATCGCCCGAATGTGGTCTGCAACACTGTATCCGTCAGTTTCCCCCGGCTGAGTCATAATATTGCAAACATAAATGCGCGGAACTTCGCTGTTGGCGATCGCATCAGCAATTTCCGGCACCAACAAATTCGGAATGACACTCGTATAAAGACTCCCCGGCCCAATAATAATAAAATCCGCTTCCCGAAGACCTTCCACAGCCCTAGGTAATGCGGGAGGATGAGCAGGAGTACAGCCTATTTTGAGGATTTTTCCGTTAGCTTTTGTAATGCTGGACTCCCCTTCAATCCTCCGGCCGTCAGCCAGTTCAGCCCACAAAGACACGTCGCTCAGAGTAGCAGGCAGCACCTCTCCCCTAACGGCTAAAACTTTAGAACTCGCGGCGATCGCCTGTTCCAAATCTCCAGCAATATCGCTCATCGCCGTCAAAAACAAATTCCCAAAACTGTGACCCATCAAACCGTCACCGGCCTGAAAGCGATATTGAAATAACTCAGTCAATAACTTTTCCTCATCTGCCAAAGCCGCCAAACAATTGCGAATGTCTCCCGGTGGCAATACCCCTATTTCCCGCCGCAGCCGCCCCGAAGACCCCCCATCATCCGCCACCGTGACAATAGCAGTGATTTTGGCACTGTAATCCTTCAATCCCCTGAGCAAATTAGAAAGACCGGTACCGCCCCCAATTGCCACAATTTTCGGGCCGCGGTGCAAGCGGCGGTGGTTGAGGAGTCGATCGACCAATTCCTCATTCCCTTCGGGCATCAGCACTTGAGTAATAGAGTTCAAACTGCGAGTTTGCCCCCACAGAATTAACAAAATCCCGGCAGCAATGATGATCGGCCCCGACACGTAATTGGGAATAACTTCCGCAATCCACGCCAAAAAATTTCTCAACAATTGCAATAAGAAGAAAATGGGAGTCATCCCAGTCCAAATCGCTAAACCCAAAGTGGCAAGTACCACGCCGCTGGCACTGATCAGCAGCCACCGTTTCACTAAAAGTCCGGGGGCTAACCACTTAAACCACTGGTGAACTCGCCCGTTCCGCAAAGAAGGGGCGTAAGGATTTCTGGATTGGGCAAAAACCTGCTTGGCTTTAGCCAAGACGCGGAGGGCTTTAGGAAATGAACTAATTGACATGGTTAATTAGTCTTAAAGGTATGGGAACAGCTCGAGCAGACAAATTTACAATACAAGAGAGTTTTGATTCTGGCAGTCAATTTAAGTCATTAGTTGTTAGTCATTAATGATTAGTCATTAGCTAGACTGAGGACTGAGGACTGACAACTTATTGATAACATCTTATGGCTGAGCCGCTAATCGAACTCAAAGGAGTAAGTAAGTCCTTCGGCCAGAACCCGATCCTCGATCGAGTCGATCTGAGGATTTATCGGGGAGAAGCCCTGGCAATTATTGGCCCTTCCGGGACGGGGAAATCTACGATTCTGCGGATAATTGCGGGTTTGTTGGCCCCGGATGCCGGTGAGGTTTTTGTTCAGGGACAGCGCAGGGTCGGATGGGTGGACGACGTGGCAGATCCGATCGGAATTGGGATGGTTTTTCAGCAAGCGGCTTTGTTTGATTCGCTGACGGTGGAGGAGAATGTCGGTTTTTTACTTTACCAGCATTCTAAGCTGCCGCGCCGCCGCATTCGGGAATTGGTTGAGGAAAAGTTGGAGATGGTGGGTTTGCCGCGAATTGGCGAACGCTATCCGGCGCAGTTGTCTGGGGGAATGAGGAAGCGGGTAAGTTTTGCCCGCGCTATCATGGCGAATCCTGATAATGACAGGGATAATCCAGAGGTTTTGCTGTACGACGAACCGACGGCGGGTTTAGATCCGATTGCTTCGACGGTAATTGAAGATTTAATCAGGGACTTGCAGGCTGCCCAAGGTGTTTGCAGCACTTATGCGATCGTCACTCACCAAGACAGTACCATCCGCCGCACTGCCGATCGCATCGTGTTTCTCTATCGAGGCAAAGTGCAGTGGGAGGGAACTGTCAGCGATATTGCATCGACAGATAATTTACTGATCGGACAATTTTTTAGCGGCAGTGTTACTGGGCCAATTCAAGCGCTTGGATAGTCAGCCAATTTTAGATTTTAGATTTTAGATTTTAGATTGAAATGACCGATGATGAATGACTAATAACCAATGACCAATGACCAATGACTGAGGAGAAAATATGCGATCGCGAACTGTAAGAGAAGGTTCTGTCGGGTTCTTAATTTTAGTAGGAATCGGTTTATTTGGCGGCTTAGTGCTCTGGCTGCGGGGCGTACAGCTAGGGAACCGCAGCTACAAATTCGCCGTAGAATTTGGCAGCGCCCAAGGAATGCAAATAGGCACGCCCATCAAATATCGTGGGGTTGCAGTCGGTAAAATTACCGCCCTCAAACCGGGTTCCAACGGCGTAGACGTGACGCTGGAAATTGCCCCCGGTACTTTAGTGATTCCCCGGGATGTGGTGATCGAAGCGAATAAATCGGGTTTAATTGGCGAATCGTCGATCGACATTACCCCCAACGCGATTTTGCCAGAATCGTTACTGACCGCCAATCCCGTTAGTGCAGACTGTCCCGCAGAGATTATCTGCCAAAATTCGCGCTTAAAAGGTCAAGCAGGAGTCACTATCGACGAACTGATTCGATCCACAGTCCGCCTAGCTAATTTCTACACCGACCCCGCGCTGTTCAACAATATTAAATCCCTGACAGAAAATACAGCTAACACAGCTAAAGGCGCAGCTAAACTCACTCAAGATTTATCGAATTTAACTCAAACTGCTCAAGCCGAAATAAAAAACTTAAATCAAGATGTAAGGGGAGAAATTGGGAGCTTAAATCAATCGGTAAAAAGCGAAATAGCAAGTTTAAATCAATCGTTAAAAGGAGAAGCCAGTAGTTTAAATCAATCATTAAAGGGAGAAGCCAGCACTTTAAATCAATCTCTAAAAGGGGAAATATCAGCAGTCGCCACTGATGTTTCTAAAGTAGCAGCTACGGCCGACACTTCCACAAAAGCCGTATCTGCTGCTGCGATAAATTCTGCTAATTCAGTAACTCAAGCAGCCAATCAAGTTACATTAACAGCCAACCAACTCAATTCTTTAGTATCAACCAACCGCGCCAGTTTAGTCTCAACTCTGAATAACATCAATCAAAGCAGTCAAGAACTGCGGGTAGCTGTCAGCAGTTTTAGTCCAACAATTAATCGAATCAACCAAGGACAATTGCTGAACAATTTAGAAGTTTTATCAGCGAATGCTGCCCAAGCTTCTGGTAATTTGCGAGATTTATCCAGCCAGGTAAACAATCCGGCAACTTTGCTATTATTGCAGCAAACTCTAGATTCTGCACGAGCTACATTTCAGAACGTCCAAAAAATTACTTCCGACGTAGATGATTTGACCGGAGATCCGGCTTTCCGCAACAATATTCGCAGGTTATTCAACGGATTAGGAGGTTTGTTGGGTTCGACGGAACAACTGCGACAGCAAGTTAAAGTTACCCAAACATTAGCTCCTCTTTATGATAAAATAAATGTAAGTACACCTGCCAAAAATAAATCAGTAGAGCCTGGATTTCCTCGCTTGCAAAAACAGCCCAAATTGCCTGTTATACCTTCTCAAACTGCAAGATCAGTAGAACAAGTTGCTCCATAAAATACCCCTTAAAACATGGTATCATTGAATAACCGCAATTATTGCAACATTTGCGAGTTTATATGTTTCTTAACTCTGCATTCTCTGGGTTAAACAGGGGTAAGGTGCGCATTGCGTACCTTATAGTTAGTAAGGTGTGCAGTCCGCACCCCCGACTTAAAGTTATTGACCAAATCCTATTAACAAAAAACTCTTTCAATCTAAACAAGGAAAAGCAATGACGCAAACATTATCGAAACCGGACGCAACCAAAACTCAGTATACTCTAACTTGGGAAAAATTGCCAGATGACTTTAAATTACCCGACGATCCCGTGGAAAACATCGACCAACCACTTTTAGCCGCCGCTCTGCGAGAAGCTTTACGGAAAATGGCGGTTTTACGAGCGAATTTTGCAAGTACCGATTTATGTAGTTTTTGAACCGAAATCGGGAGTATTGGAAGTGTACAGACTCTCGACATCGGGAGAATACGAATTGCAAGAACTGGATGCTAATCAGCGATTCTGGATAGAATCAATGGGCGTATTTCTGGGGGTTTGGGAAGGTGAAAAATCTCAGAGAACCGGTTATTGGTTGCGCTGGTGGGATGAGAATGGCAATTTGCTGCTGTGGGGTGCCGAACGGGTGGAACAGGAACGACAGAGGGCCGAAGAGGAACGCCAGAGGGCCGATCGACTAATGGCATACTTGAGAAGCCAAGGCATCGATCCTGATGGCATTTGAAGGTGTGAAAGGTCGATCGACCTTTCGGCCCTTAATCCAATCCCATTTTGATTGCACAATCGAGTCAGCAAGGGCGTTTTAGATTAAAAATAACCACAATTAAGGAGCGATGGGCATGAATGCAACAACATTAGAAGAGAAATTAGATCTGCCGTTGCTATTTCCAGGGTTAACATGGGAACAATTCAAAACCTTAGAACCGATGCTGGATATTCCAGGGGTTCGGCTGTCATTTTTAGATGGGATACTGGAGATTCAGAAAATGCCTGGAAGAAAACACGAAACAGCGAAAGAGCGAAGTGGTGCTTTACTGGAAAATTATTTGCTAAAAGCAGGATTAGATTACACTCCAACGGGTTCATTGACTTTAGAAAATGAATCGCGACTGGTGAAGTGTGAAGCCGACAATTCTTACGAATTGGGTGCTGATAGATAACGTCCAGATTTAGCGATCGAAGTAGTCGTCACTAGCGGCGGAATTGATAAGCTAGAGGCTTACAAAAGGCGACAAATCCCTGAAGTCTGGTTTTGGGAAAACAGCCGACTGTCTCTGTATGCTCTCCGACAGCAAGGATACGAAGAGATTGCGAGTTCCCAATTGCTCCCAGAACTCGATATAAGTTTACTCGTCAGGTGTGTTAATATGCCGAGTCATGTTGAGGCCATTAAGGAATTCAAAAGAGCGATCGATCTCAATACTACCAACAGGAATATAGCTATCAATTAATTACTAAAAATCGCCGTGAAGTGCTGCAACGGCGTTTAGACATACGTGAAAAACTCATCTGTTTTTATCTGAAAGATAATGGATAAAAATTATTGCTTCCTGATGAATTACCCTCAGCACTAGAATCCGAACGCCAGCGTGCTGCTGAACTCGAATCTTTGCTAGCGCGTTACCGATATCGGTTTTGCCAATTGCCTGAGAGTAACGGCTAAAAAGTCAGGGTGCGATCGCGCTTCATAGATCTCGATCGCCCGCGTGTTATTTTCACCTAAATATCCTTGACAAATCTCAGGTTTAGTGTAGTGGGCGAGAATTGGTCTCAAATTTTAAAGGGCCAAGGGCGATCGTTTTGCGATCGAACTTGGGCAATCTAGAGATAGGTGCGAGTGCGAGTACCGGGAAAACAGCGAAGCCAAGAGTTAACAATGGAAAGTATACATAAAAAATCTAGTGATAGTCGGGTTCATAGAAGCGATCGAATTAAGCAGGTTGTTGCGTTAGTATCAATGGTTTCGTTTGGTGGTTCTGCGATTTTTGGTATTTTCAGTCTGTTCAGCAGCGGTTTGAGCAGCCAGCACCAACAAAAACCGGCGGCTGCTGCTGTGTCTCAGGAATCTTTGCTGGCGGCGCAGGAACGGGGATATCAGACGGTTTTGCAGCGGGAACCGCAGAATCAGACGGCTCTGGAAGGCTTGGCAAATGTGCGGTTGCAGATGAATAATAAGGTGGGGGCGATCGAGCCTTTGGAGAAGTTGGTGAAGCTAAATCCCGGGCGATCGGATTATAAGGCGCTGTTGGGGCAAGCGAAGGGGAAGTAGTAGCGGAAAGGGCTATCGGTAAAGCCCAAATCGAAACAAAGGCGAGTTACGATGATTTTACCAAACAAAAATTATTTTTATGTTCTTCCTCCCAAGTTTAAAAAAAAGCGGTCATTTAGATCAAGTTCACATCACCATATGTATTGCTGGTTCTCGCCAAATTGAAAATGAGGATGATTATGCCCGCCACAACTGGGATATTTTTGCCCCTAACTTAACTATTTATGGATTTGATGCAGATGTAGAAGCTTGCGAACGAGCTAATGCTGACCTAGCAGCTAGAAAAGTAAATTGGAAGGAAAAACATATTCCCTTAGCTCTTAGCAATACAGAAGGAAAAGCCACACTTTATATAACTAAATATCCGGGATCCAGTTCTTTATATGCCCCCAGTGAAGAGTATATCAAGCGCTTTTCCGGAAATTCAGAACTGATAGAAATAAAGTCTACAGTTGATTTATCCACTACCACTTTAGAAAATTTTTGTAAAGCTGAAGGTATCAAAGAAATAGATTTTCTCCACCTAGACGTTCACGGAGGAGAGCTTAATGTTTTACAAGGAGCTGATGGTATATTAAATAATAGTGTATTGGGAGTAATGACCGAAGTTGAGTTCACCGAGATATATACAGGTCAACCTTTATTTAGCGATGTAGATATTTATCTCAGAAATCAAGGGCTGACACTGTTTGACTTTGGGAGTATGTATCGAGATCGACGCCGCGAAATCCCAGTCGTATCACAAAGCCATCCAGGGGCTTTAATTTGGTCAGACGCTTTTTATTTTCGCGATTTGATGCGATCGGATTTGAGTCCTAGCTTAAAAACACCTGAAAAACTGCTAAAGCTAGCTTGTCTGGCTGACGTAATGAAATTTCCTGATTATGCCCTAGAAATTCTTGAGTATCTGACCTTAAATCACGGTCGCGATCCAAACTATAACTTTGCCAATAATATCATTGAGAGTATGGGTGAAATTCCCGAAATAACGAAACAAGGGCTAGAATCGCTACCGATAGTTGCTAGACTTCGAGAATACATAAGTCTTGATGAAAGATACATTCCGAATACTAGCGAGCCAATAATTCCAGACTTAGAAACTACTCTGGTTAGAAACTGGAAACCTACTTTTATTTACAAAGGAAAACATCTTCCGTACAATCGCATTGGGTATAATAATACTGGCGAGCGAGCTATTGAAATTCCAATTGCTTTGATTTTTTTGGCAACTTTAGAAAAGAAAGATAATATTCTGGAAGTTGGCAATACCCTCTCTCACTATGAAAACTCATTAAGCGAATATATTGGCATTAGACCAAGGCGCATAGTCGATAAATTTGAAGTTGCTCTAGGTGTAGACAATGTAGATTTTATGGAGATTCCCTCTGAGGAAAAGTACGATGTTATAGTTTCAATTTCTACTATCGAACACATAGGACAAGGAATTGAACCGTCTTCACAAGCCTATGGCGAGCAGATTCAAATTCGCGACAGGGAAGCGCCCCTGAAAGCGATTGCCAAAATTTATGACTTGTTGTCAGTAGGAGGCAAAGCATTAATCACGGTTCCTTTTGGAAAGCTCCTTGATTGTGGATGGTTCATTCAATTTAATCAAGAGTATTTAGATATATTGGTAACTAAATATCAAATTCCTGAAAAAGCTATTTCTCACAGTTTTATGAGAATTTTAGATATGGATATGGCAACTAGCAATCCAAGGGAAATCTGGGTAGAGGAAAAAGCAGAAAGTTTAGTAAATATTGAATATAACTATCCTTATCCTTGTGCAAATGCCATAGCTATAATAGAACTTACTAAGCTGGAAGAACAGTTTTATATTAACCCAGATATTATGGCAACTCCGATAAATTACTACCAACCTGTTGACACTCAGAGAATTAATTATGCAGAATTGCGGGAAGATAGGTTTGTACTGGTGTTATCAAAACTGAGAAACATTAACTTAATAGTTTTTCCTGATAGTAATCAGGAAGAGTTGCTATATTCGGAACTTGATAAAATTGCTAGAATTGTTTTAAAACATCCAGATAAAAGTCTGATAAATTTAATAATATGTAGCACTATTTATGAAGAAGAAGCAAATTACATTCTAGCTGATGTGACTATGAATATTTTGATGCAGGAAAACTTAGATGTTAGCAAAAATCCCGAATTTTCGATAATTGAAATGCCAAGTAAATTGCAATGGGAAGCTTTGCGACCTCGAATCCTAGCTCGCATCTGTTTGGAGAATGAAAATCAAAGAGCGATCGCAGATTATTGTGGATCAGCAAATCTTCCTACATTTACGCTAGACAGTTTTAATTTCAGAAAAGCTGTTGAGTCAGATGCAGGTAGGTGGGAGTTTAAGTAGTAAGTTTCCTAATACATTTGGTGACAGAGTTTTAGCGTTGCAGTAATTTAATTAACGGAGAAGAGTAATTATGATATGCAAGATTTGTCAATCAGAGTCGCCCAAGTTTGCTAGTGCGAGAATCTTAGAAAAATATGATGTTGATTATTTTCAATGTGCAAATTGCGGTTTTGTTCAAACTGAAGATCCCTTCTGGTTAGAAGAAGCCTATTCTGAACCAATAGCTAATAGCGACGTAGGTTTAGTATACAGAAATACACATTTGTCAAACGTAACTGAAAATTTAATTTACAATCTTTTTAATCACAATGCTAAGTTCGTAGATTATGGAGCAGGATATGGTTTGTTTGTACGGACAATGAGAGACAAGGGGTTCAATTTTTATTGGCATGATAAGTATTGTGAGAATATTTTTGCTAAGGGGTTTTTAGCAGAAAAACCAGAAAATAAAGTTTATGAGGTAGTTACTGCTTTTGAAGTCTTTGAACATTTGGTAAATCCTTTAACAGAAATTGAAAGAATATTAGATTTTTCTAGAAATATTTTGTTTAGCACTGAACTACTGCCAGACACCAACCCAAAACCTAATGAATGGTGGTATTATGCCCTTCAAGAAGGACAGCACATCTCTCTCTATACAACTAAAGCTCTATCTATAATCGCTGAAAAATTTAAGCTTAACCTCTACTCTAATGGTTCGTCATTGCATCTGCTAACACAAAAGCAGATATCGCCACTTATATTTGAAAGAGTGCTGCGTTATCCAACTCAAGATATCAAGAAAGAATCATTACTGGAACGAGATTATTTAAAAGCAATTGGTAAGCTAGATGATAGCGATAATATTTACATCAGGAGTGATGAAGGAGGTGAGACACTCAGCAATATATCTGTTATAAAAGAATTGAAAATAGTCATTGATGGTGTATTTTTTCAACTATATAAAACGGGAATAGCCCGTGTCTGGCGATCGTTGCTGCAAGAATGGGCAGAGGATAGTTTTTCTAAGTATATTGTTGTTTTAGATAGAGCTGGAACCGCCCCAAAAATTCCTGGCATCAAATATCGTACCATCTCGCCCTATGACTACGACACCACTGATGCAGACCGCGAAATGCTCCAGCAACTGTGCGACGAAGAGGGAGCTGATTTGTTTATCTCTACTTACTACACAACTCCTTTTTCAACGCCTTCTGTGTTTATGGCCTATGATATGATTCCAGAAGTTTTGGGCGCCAACTTTGATGAACCTATGTGGCAAGAAAAACATCGTGGAATTCAGCACGCATCTGCCTACATTTCAATTTCCCAAAATACAGCTTTTGATTTAGTCAAGTTCTTTCCGCAAATTCCTTCTAATTTGGTAACGGTAGCTCATTGCGGAGTTGCTAATAATTTCTCCCCCGCTAGTCTAGAGGAAGTTAATTGTTTTAAAACCAAGTACGGTATATCTAAACCTTACTTTCTTTTGGTCGGTGCAGGAAGCGGCTATAAAAATGCAAATTTGTTCTTCCAAGCTTTTGCTAAACTTTACAGCCGACAAGGCTTTGAAATTGTCTGTACGGGTAGCGGCATATTATTAAGCCCAGAATTTAGAGCTTTTACATGGGGTAGTACAGTGCATATGCTGCAACTCAGTGATGAAGAGTTGAGACTAGCTTATTCAGGTGCGATCGCACTGGTTTATCCGTCGAAGTATGAAGGTTTTGGGATGCCCGTGTTAGAAGCGATCGCCAGTGCCTGCCCTGTCATTACTTGCCCTAATTCCTCTATTCCTGAAGTTGCAGGAGCCGCAGCTTTATACGTGAATGATGATGATGTTGATGGGCTAGCAGATGCACTTTGCGAGGTGCAAAAACCAAAAGTTCGCGACTCGTTGATTTCTGCGGGGCTGGAACAAGCGAAAAATTTTTCATGGTCAAAGATGGCGAAAACAGTTAGTTCAGCCTTGATTGAAGCTACTCTATTTCATTTAAATTTGAAAGATATTAATTTAATTATTTTTCCCGATTGGTCGAAATTAGAAGAGTTTTTGGGTTTAGAGTTGGTAGAAGTGGTTAGGGCGATCGCAACTCACCCAGACAAAAGTAAAATGACTTTACTGGTAGACACCACCAACATTTCTGACGGAGATGCAGATTTAGCTTTATCTAGTATTGCCATGAATCTGCTTATGGCAGAAGATTTAGATGTTTCCGATGGACCAGAAATTGTACCGATCGGACATTTGAACGATATTCAGTGGCAAGCGCTCGTGCCTTTCCTTCATGCTATAATTGTCTTGGAGAATGAGAATAAAGAGGCGATCGCTCAAATTGCAGTACCAAATATTCCATCATTTCAACTCAACAGTTTTTGCAACAAAAATCTTGTTCCATTAGAATCAGGAGGATGGGAGCTAAAATAGTGTAACTTTTTCTTCCATCGCAAAGAGAGGCGAACCCTCGCCAAGTAAATAATCTAAAATTAAGGATGAAATTTGTATGGACGTTCAAAAATTTATCAACCATCTTCCTAATTATTATAATAACTGGAATCTCCCATCTGTACAGCCGAAATCTCTGCGCTTTAGGGAGATCCTTGAACAAGTAGAGGGAATGACAACCCCCAATATTATGCAATTGCTCAACTTTGCAGTAGACTGCATGGAACCAGAGGAAGTCTATTGTGAGATTGGTTGCTTGCGGGGTGCTAGTTTAATCGGTGCTCTCCTTAATCATCCAGATTGTATGGCTTATGCCATAGATAATTTCTCTGAATTTGACGATTCAGGTCAAAACTTAGAAAGATTGACCAATAGTTTATCTGAATTTAATCTAGAGGAGCAAGTATTTTTTTGTAATCAAGACTTTGAGGAGTTTTTTGGGGAACTGCAAAAGATAGGACTGGATGAAAAAATTGGTGTTTATTTTTATGATGCTAGTTATGACTACCGTTCTCAAATATTAGGGTTACTTTTAGTAAAGCCTTTTCTGGCAGACAAAGCCCTAATTGTTTTAGGTAATGCTAACTCAGACCAAGTTCAGCAGGCTATCTTAGATTTTACATTAACTAATCCTCAATATCAACTTGTCCTTAATTTGCAAACATCAAAATTCTTTGAGGAGACGTTTTGGAATGGCATCTCTATTTTCAGTTGGGACAAAGATAGAATTCATAATGATCCAGATTTTAAATATAGTTCCAATACTCAATCTGTCATTGAAACTCTGAGAAAAACTCAGTTAGAGCAGCATAAAGAATCAGTCAGTGGTCTATTCACAGAAGCCGCATTATTAACTCATGGTCATAGATATGGGGAGGCGGAGAAAAAGTATAAATTAATATTGCTTTATGAAAGCAATAATGCTGCTGCTTGGATGAATTTGGGAATTATTTATTATCAGACTGAAAGATATCAAGCAGCAATTGATACCCTTGCCAAATCTTTGGAACTTGATCCCTCAAAATCTATGGTTTCTTATAGCTTGGGCTTAGCTTTAGAAAAAGCCTCTCATTATCAGCAAGCAATTGAGGCTTATCGACAGACGATTGATCTTAATCCCAAACATATTGACGCTTATAATAATCTTGGCAATATTTTGCTTAAAATAGGACAAATTCAAGAATCAGAGAATATCTATCGTCAAGCAATTCAAGAAAATTCAGATGATTTTGGCAGCTATCAAAATTTAGGCAACTTGCTTATGATTAATAGCAATTGGGATGAAGCGATTGAGTTTTATCTAAAAGCTTTGACTCTCAAGCCTCGCGATCCTGACATTCTTAATAATTTAGGATTAGCGTATGAAGCTAAAGGAGAAAAAGCCTTATCCTTGAGTTATTTTGGTTATTCTTGCTATCGACAAGGTAATTATGAAGAAACTGTACAATATTTTCAAGCTTTATTAGAGACTAATCAATATATAGAACCCAATAATTATCTTTTTCTGGCAAGTGCTTTAAATCAAATAAACCGGGTAAAAGAAAGTCTGAATATTATTCAAAAAGGCATTAGGCATTATCCTAATGAGACAGCATTTTACCGCCTAAGGATTAATATTTTGAATGAAAATGGTTATATTCAAGAAGCAATTGCAAGTGCACAAGAAGCATCAATTTGTAACCCAGATGACTTCTCTATTTACATTATAAACCAATTGATATTGCCATCATTTTATGAAAATTATGAACAAATAGTATTTTCACGTCAGCAATTCATTCAAGGACTGCAAAATGTCATCAATAGAATTAAGCTAGACAGTGCAGAAGATAGAAAAAGTGCCTTAGTCGCTACGAGCAGCCATGTAAATTTTTACCTATCTTATCAAGGTAAAAATGACCGAGAATTACAAGAAAAGTACGGCAAGTTTATTCATAAAATTATGGCATCTAACTATCCTGCATGGGTAAATCCTGTACAGATGCCGCGGATTGCAAACAATGGCAAAATTCGGATTGGCTATATTTCTGATGCAATTGGTAATACCAGTGCAGCTAAATGGATGTTAGGGTGGCTAAAAGATTGCGACAGAGACAAATTTGAAATTTTCTGTTACCATACAGCTTCCTACGTAGGTAAAGATTCTACCACTCAACAAATTAGGTTATCAAGTGATGTTTTTTATTACATACCTGACAACTTAGAAGCGACTTGTCAGCAAATATTTAAAGACCAATTGCATATCCTAGTATTTTTAGCCATTGGGCTGTGGGCCCCTACAACCCAATTGGCATCCCTGCGTTTGGCTCCAATTCAATGTACTGCCTGGGGGCATCCTGTGACCTCTGGACTACCAACCATTGATTACTTCTTATCGGGTGACTTGCTTGAACCAGACAATGCCCAAGAACACTATACTGAACAGTTAGTTCGGCTACCCAATTTGGGAATTTCCTATCCTAAACCCTTGATTCCAGAAGTAACTAAAACTCGTTCTGATTTTCGCCTTCGGAATAATGCTGTTATCTATCTATCTTGTCAATTAAGTGTGAAATATTTACCGCAGTACGATTATATTTTTGTCGAAATAGTTCGCCGAGTTCCTGAAGCTCAGCTTGTATTTGTATTTAGATCGAAGATATCTAATGAGGCCTCTAAAACTCTCGAAACAAAATTTCGCCAGCGGTTACAGAAAGCTTTTGCTGAAGTTAATTTGAATAGCGAGGATTACTGTGTATTTTTGCCCAGCCAAAACTGGGAAAGTTATACCAGTCTCCTGTTAAATTCAGATGTTTTTCTGGATACCTTAAGTTTTTCTGGGGGTCATACCACTTTTGATGCTGTTGCCTGTAATTTACCTATTGTGACTTCTCCGGGTGAATTCATGCGAGGTCGTCAGTCCTATGGAATCCTGAAAATGTTGGAGGTGACAGATACTATTGCCCAAAATGAAGCTGACTATATTGAAATTGCGGTTAAGTTGGGATTAGACCCGCAATGGCGACGGAATATTTCGCAGCAGATGAGTGAGCGTCACACTAATCTTTATGAAGACAAAACCTGTGTTAATGCTCTTGAGCAATTCTATAAACAAGTTGTGCAAGAAAGGTTAAAGCAACAAGAAACAGTAACCTCGGCATTGCCAAAAGCTCTATTCCAAAATAGCTCACTTAAGAAGATACTTCATGTTGGCTGTGGGCCTTATTATCCAAATAGTTTACCTGAAACCTTTCCTACCAATGAATGGCAAGAGGTGCGACTGGATATTGACCCGGCTGTTAGGCCGGATATCATTGGCTCAATTATAGATATGAGTGCTGTACCTAGCGAGTCAGTTGATGCCCTCTATTCATCCCACAATGTGGAGCACGTTTATTATCATCAAGTACCGCTTGTTTTAGCAGAATTTCACCGCGTTTTAAAGCCAGAAGGCTTTGCCATGATTCTTGTGCCAGATATCGAGATAGTAGCTGAGGCAGTAGCTAAGGGCAACTTAGAAGAATCTCCTTTGTATATTTCTCCTGCTGGCCCGATTGCTGCGATTGATATTTTTTATGGTCTTAGGAAAGCAATTTCTACTGGCAATTACTACATGGCTCACCATACAGCATTCACAGCCCAGAGCCTTGAGGGAAAAATGCAGCAAGCTGGTTTCCGCAATTTAGAGGTGCGGCGAGAAAACTTTAATATTATCGCCATAGGATATAAGTTGTAGCACCATTCTCAGGAGCAGTATCCAATAACACATAGGCAATTCCTAAATTTAAACTTCTATCTACTTCTTACAGTAAAGGAAAATTTTAGTATTTTTATTTAAGTTTCGATTAAAATTCCCAAATTCATACTCCTCAAACTTATTCCTTAGAAACCAAGATGAGTTACGTAAAAATATATCCTTTTGGTATGGGAAAAGCACAACGCATTGGACATCATTTTTATTTTGAACGCGCTCCAGATTTTGATGCTCATAAAAGCTTTCAACTTTTTGAAAGAAGAAATTATTTTTGTTCACATAGCTGTGAAAACATAAATTATTTCTATTTGATACATAATTAAGATATTTCTTGATTGACAAACTCCATTCATAGGAAAGATGAGGGTTTGAAACAATTAAAATTCGATCGTTTACCTTAGTCCTGGCTTCTATTGTTCGCAGTAAAGCATTGGTAGATTTCCCTTCCTTAGCAAAAGTATGAGCAGCATCCCAAGCTACAGTAAAGTTAAAACTTAAAGCAATCATAATTAATAATAAAATTAACTTAGCTGCAACTTGATAATTTTTATTCAGATAATTGTAGAGACTTATTATTAAAAAAGAATAACCTAAAATTCCGGGCAATATGTATCGTTGAACAATTCCCGACTTAGCATAAAGCAATACTTGAGGTACTGCAACTAAGCAAAGTAAAATAATATGAAAATATAAAACGTTTAAAATCTGAGGTAAGGATTGAGAATAAGGGGGTTTAATCATTAACCTAATTCCTATGAAGCAGGCTAATATTATCCACCAATAACCAGCCTGGCTTAAATTTTGAGTAGCACTGATGGTTCTGGAAATACTAAATCCCTCCACACCAGCATATCCAATCTCAGGATTTAGCCCAATATAAAATTTTACTAATAAAAGCTCAACGGTAAAAAATAAGCCTAAAATAAATATAGATAAACTATTTTTCTTAAGAGATTCATGCCATGCCAAAGTTTTGAGATGATAAGACAGCCATACTTTTATCAAAGCTATAGCTGGAATCACAAGGATAAAACTTTCTTTGGACAAAGACATTATTAAAACTAAAAAAACAAATAAAATTTCATATAAACTTTTATATTTACTAGATATCTCACTCATTGCGGCAAATACTAAAGCCGCCGCTAGCAAGAATGTACCTATTGTTTCTGCAGGCCCAAGTTGCCACCATATTGCTGATTGTGCCCCTAACGTTGTTAAAAATGAAAATAGTAGTGCCTCACTTATGGAAAATCTTATCATTTGACCAAATATAAATAGAAAAAAAGTAGTCAAAACCCCTAACATTCCCGTATAAAATGACCACCACCCAAAGTTAACTCCTAGTAATCTTGTTGCCAGAATTCTATGAACATAATAAAAAGGTCGGAACCTTCCAGTTAGCAAATCATTGTGAATCCATTGACTACTTACTTGAAAAATACCCAGTTTTTGAACAGTTAAATTATAGTTAATATGAGTAATTTCATGGTCATCAGTAAAGTGGTATCCCGAAAACAACGAACCACTTGCGCTCAAAATGAAAAACCAAAATATTAATATAAACAGGAATACACTTAGATAACTATATTTTCGGAAAAAGCTAATAGAATCAGATATTTTCACGCTCAATTACCTTGCTCAACTAACTCTTCTCCAGATATATCTGCCACATTTGCTCATAAGCATTCTCCATCTCACGGGCAAACTGCTTGCCATTCCAAAGAGGAGAAGTTAGCCTAGACTGGCGCAGTTTCCAGCTAACTTGTTGTCGCAAAACCGCATCTTTACCCAGCCTAACCCCCCAGTCCACATATTGATCGTCACTCCAAGCAATCCCCTCCATTACTCCCACATTCATCATCATTGTGTAACTATTTCGTGCAGAAAATTGTTCACCTACTCGCGTCACAAGAGGGATACACATCCAGAGAGTTTCGAGAGTAGTTGTAGCACCGTTATAAGGATAAGTATCCAGCACAACATCAGCAATTCCTAAATTAGCTCGGTGAATCGCTTCTGTAGGATCTTGCGGCAAAAATCGCAATCTATCGATCTTCACACTCTCTTCTTCCGCTAACTGATTAAAGAAACTTTTAAGCGATTCTTCCCCAGCCCCACCCTTAATTAAGAAGTAACTATTAGGAACTTCAGCCACAATTTTCATCTGTAGTCGCGCCGTATCTGGATGCCTTTTGTAGCCTACTTGAGAACTCATATATACAACAGCATCACTGGGAATACTCAAATCCTCGCGTCGCAGAGTGGGTACATCCATCTCAAAACCATCCACACCTATATAAGTATGGGGTAAGCGCCAAATTTTTTCGCTGTAATAGTCCTGGGCCGACTCGGGTAAAACATAAGGATCGGCAATGAAGTAATCAATAGCAGGTAATCCTGAAGCATCCCAACCTAGCCAAGTAACTTGAATAGGTGCAGGTTTAAGTCCCAACACCTCGCAATTCAAATCTAAGGTTGTACTATCTAAATCAATTAAAATATCAACCTCATCTTGAGATATTTGATCTGCCATTTCAAAGGGATAGAAACTGCCTTGAAAAGCCCGATCGGCCTGCTGACTATACCAGTCTTCTAACGAGTCATATATCGGCTTTTTTCTATAAGCCATAAAATAGGCATTGATTTGAAAACGATCGCGATCGTGATACTGAAACAACCATCGCGCTAACCAGCCCACAGAGTGCATTCCGAAGCAATGAGATAGATAGCCTATTTTCAACTTTTTGGATGCAACACCGCTGCTTTTATTAACTAAATGGCGCTTTCGGTAGCGCTCTACCTGTTCCTTACCATAAACTTCAATATTAGCTTGGCATAGCGCTGCAACTTGATTTTGAATTTGTCTATTATTTCTGGCCTGATCCTGCAAGTAGGGAAAAAAGAAGGTGCTAGTAAACAGACTGACAACGGTGTAGGAACTCAAGGATCTGGGCTGTTGAGCTATCAGCATTTCTAGCTGGGATTTATGCTGCTCAATCAGCAAACATACCTCTTCCCAATAGCCAACAGCCCCCATTAACCCGCGCAAAACTTTATGATTAGCACAAACTTTATCGTATAGTTCCTCGGCCAAAGAGTAGCACAACTTTGCTACTTCTATACCTTGAGCATATTGTCGAGCGTTTTGGTAAAAACTAGCCAAATGATGCAAAAAACTCAACCGATGACTAGGTTCCAGACTTTCAGGATCTAAACGACGACAGATTTCAAGAAAACGAGCTGCTAAAGGTGGCGACGAGTTAGCAATATTTATAGACGTTATGACTATCAAATGAACAAAGACTTCCAACTCGCGGATATGAGCTACAGAGGCCGATGCAAATGCTAGGGATGATGGGTGAAAAGGAGCATAATCTAAAACACTCTTCAACACTTGCATCAATAGGTCCAAATCTAATGGTATTAATAGCTGCCGCTCTAACAGTTCTATCACGCCTAAAGCACTTAATTCATCTCCCCTATAATTCTCAAGCAGGATAGACAAACCAATCAAATGCAACAGGTTATTAATGTCATCTGGCGTAATTTCCCTAATGTGTTGGCGGATTGTCCAAGCCATTGCATAGTTTTCGAGAGTTACTTGCCGATCCGCTTCTTTTTGCAGCACCAGCAACAATTCGGCTGTCCAAATTTCAACCTGTTCTGGCTCCCCCTCCGCCATGCCTAGTAGCCAAGTCGTCTGAGCTTCTGCCTCTTGCCCCTGCAACAGCAACATCAATCCCAAATGCCAGTAATGAGACTTGATGTCCGGCTCCGCTTCAATTGCCTGCTCATACAAATTCTGTGCTTGAGGGTAATTGCCTCCTAGCAGGAATTTCTCAGCTTGTTGTTGCCAATCGATAGGCTTAGTCAATGGATATTTAGGCGTCATAATTACTATAATTCATCCCACAGTTTAAATCTGTGGGATGAACTCGTGGGCAAATGTGAAATTTTCAACCGAGAAAGGCAAAAGACACTTTTCTGATACCTTGTTTACTTGCTTACTGGGTCGCTATCAGTAGCATTACACACTAGGTTATTAGCAGCCACGCTCACAGCAGCAAGAGCAGTTGTTTGAGTAACTTTAGTTACGCACAATACTGCCACAGTGCTTGTTTCACTCGTAGTAGCATTTTGAGTCAAACCTACAGTTCCCGTATAAGCTCTCAGTGCTTTGACGATAGGTATGGCTTGATGACCCATTTCGTTAGCATTGCTCTGAGTTCCGCTGATTTCGTATTTGAAGTTAGTAGTTTGAGTTTTGATGCCAATTCCTAAACCATCAACAGTAGTTGCAAAGCCTCCTGCTTCCCCGAATTTAGCTTGCTGAGCGCGGTTCATAGAACCCGTGTACTGCTTAGCTTCTGATTCCTTAGCTTTATTAGCTTGGTTCAAGAAGGAAGGCAAAGCAATAGCAGACAAAATACCGATAATGATGATAACAACCAACAGTTCAATTAGCGTGAAACCCTTATCCTGTCTTTTTTTGTTGAGGTGTTGCAGGAATCTGGCTTTAAATTCAGTCTTCATGGTTTGTTTCTCCTAGAGGCGTGTGATGCTTGATTTCTAACTCGTACACTTAACTTACCCACTTTCCCAGGCTTTCATATCAACATCGGTATTTTTTTTTTACAAATCAAGCCGCTCGCTCCAAAAGCACATACAGAAAGGCTTCCAGCCTAGTCAAGAGTTCCTTGACTTGCTCAAAGGCCCTCGCCTCACTTACAGACTCTAGGGTGACGGGATGCAGGGGTGTGACTTTCAGCCACCGAGCCACTAGAGACCGCATAGGCTGCGCTCCCTCCCAAAGTGGTAGCAGACAAGCAGCCATGTTACTCTCTATCACGACAGGCCTTAGAGTGGGCAAAGACACATAACGACTAATGTCAAAAGGTTTGTGAGTCGTGATGCAGTTGAGTAGGTCTTCTTTAGACTGGGGATTTTTCAACTGAGGGTGAAGATGTACCTTAGCCTCCTGCCAGTCAGAGAGAGTCCATTCAGGAACTGGCAAAAATTGCTGCTCCTGGTTGGGATGACCGCACCAAAAGTCAATCAAACGATGAATGGGATGTAATAATTCAAACAAGTGCAGTCGATCTTCCACAGAAATTTCTGGCAAGCTCATTTCCATAAACGCGGGTAAGTTATTTGCATCTTTGAATAAATCAGTCACTTCCCAATGCCGCCAATTCACCATGCTAATTAATTCCAAATTAGTGGCTCTCAAGGTGGCAAAAGCTTCGGGAATGGTATAGCCTTTATCACCTTGTAATAAATAATTCATCAGCACCCATTCTTCATTCTGGTAGTATTCCGGTTTCCCAGTTCTTGCTTTCAATATTACTGTATCATCCAAGGCATTCATGATTTCTCCCAGTAATTGAATCTCAAATTCTTCAGGGTTACCGTCCATTAAACCCATCATTTTGAAAACGGTCTGAGCTTGATACATCAACGCTCTCTGTCGTGAACTGTGGAGGTTAGTACGGATAATTCCACGAGGCTTCAAAACAGACTTCATCGCTTGCAAACCCCCCACCGGGTCAGGCATGAGATAAAGAACTTCATCATTATTTATATAGTCAAATTCGATGTTTAAACTAGATACTTGTTCTATTGGCAGTGCGTAAAACTCTACATTTTCAAAACCATAGTATTGTAAGCGCTGCCGAGCTACTTTAACCGATTCTTCTGAAAGATCGATGCCAACTATTTTAGCTCCTGGATTAGCTTCTGCTAAAACTAATGACTTGTATCCACTCCCGCAGCCGGCATCCAAAATAACTTTACCTTCAGTATTTAAAACTCTTTGATTCCTTAAATAGTAAGCTGTTCCAATATTGTGAAAAAATAAAGCTTGATAGTCATTTTTCGGAGATTGTTCTAGTGGTCTTCTCGGATAGCAAACGGTATCGAATTGCTGGCGAATTTTCTCTCTTGTATCTAATTCTTGATTTTCCCTTATAGAGTTATCTCGCTTCTTAATTGAGGGTAGTAGATATTTATTTTCCAGTTCTGTAGCAACTTCTGCCATCTCCTCGGACAAGGGATACATATGATTGTACTGAAGGATTTGCTTCCCGATCAAGCCCAAACGCTGATGAAAATTTGGGGGATTAGATGGGTCAAGCAGTGGAGTTTTGTATGGCTCAACGTCACTTCGCTGAAATTCAAAAGCCAAGCTTATGCGTGGATGAGGCGCTCTTTCGCTGCTGCGGCCTCCCCAGTGCAATACCGCGTGATTCCAGCACAAAACAGAACCCGCAGTTGCGGGCAATGCACGAATATCTTGAAAGTTGATACTTTCCTTTTTTTCACCTTTTTGGACCTTACCGCCATAATTAGGATCGAAAGGAGCTGGGAGGATGTACATAC
Organism: Microcoleus sp. Pol12B3; assembly: GCF_036701355.1. Lineage (NCBI taxonomy): Bacteria > Bacillati > Cyanobacteriota > Cyanophyceae > Oscillatoriales > Microcoleaceae > Microcoleus > Microcoleus sp. Pol12B3. The sequence goes on along the minus strand of NZ_JAUBQS010000037.1, from coordinate 43,687 downwards.
ATCCATTGAGAGGAATGGCATCGCTCAGGGGTATCCAGATTGTTACACATTTCGGCATTCCGTCTGCTAAAAGAGTGTCCTTCAAGTTGTCGCGATGTGGCTGCCATCCTTTTTCAGTATTGGTTGTGTTGATGTACCAACCCCAAAAAGCGGGCAACTGTCGATACTCCTCGCCGAGGATAACTGATAATATCTGAGACAATCGACAAAATGTCTGCCAAAACTCATCGTAAATGAACGCGAATGGGACAGGCCAGCCTGACTCTCGCAGTTTTTCAATGCCAGCGGCCATGCGCGAAATCTCTGCTTCAGACAAAAATGAATCGATTTGAAAGTAGCCCTCTTTCTTGAGATTTAACAACAGTTTTTCCATATGTTCTTGCTCAAGTGAAAGAACACTTCCAGATAGTGAAGTAAAATCTTCACCTACACTTAGCTGGCGATTTAGCCTTTTCCAATAGTCGGGATTTTGAGCTTGCTCTAAAAAATTTTTGACGTTAATCATCGGTTTTGGCTGTGAGTCCCTGAGTTGACGACTTATAATTTATCAATTTTTCCGGCAAGATGCTTTGCCTGCTTAAACGATCGCCAGCAACAAGGTATGCTCTTGCTGAGTTACGTTAAGGAAGGAAATTTCTGTTATGCGAACCTACCTTTAAACAGAAGCTTACCCCAAATTTTAATAAATATTATCAACACCCTCCCCCACAAGCGATCGCACTTTTCCGCAAACCCCACGCGGCACAACGGCCAGGACTGGGCATAATAGTGAGGGTAAATCTTTCCAGCCCCCGCGCAAAAACATATTATACAACCAACTACCACGTCCATGAACACCAACATCAGCCCCATCCTCAAAGTATTTACCCTCTCCGCCACACTTTCCCTGGCCATCAAGTACGCAGGGCCTAGCTTATCCATACCCTCTACCGACCTCAACGCCCTAATCGCCGTCTTTACCCCCAGTATCATCTTAGCTGCTATCCTCGGCTGGCGATCGCGCCAACAGCCAAGATAGGGGATGGAGGGCGATCGCGCCCAAAGACGAGTTAAATTAAACCAGGGGCGATCGAACATTCACACCAAAACCCCTCCATGCCCAGAAATATAGATGAGACAGACAATCACATGGATCTAACCACCTTAAATCTGAAACCCTTAAATTTGCTGAGTTTTCCTGATTGGAGCCAACCCGAAGAATCTCTTTATTTAGAGTTAGAACTAATTATTAGGAGTCTGGTAAATCATCCCGATTGCGATTTTATCACTATTTTAATATATGTGAGCGAAACTTTAGAAAAATCCGAAATTGATGCCAATCTAATTTTATCAGCAATTGTCATGAATCTTTTCATGGAAGAAGATTGTCATACTAGCTGCGAACCGGAAATTATTTTATTGGAAAACTTCAATCGAAGTCAGTGGATAGATATTTGGCCACAGATTCAATATCGAATTAAGTTGAATGCAGAAAATTACCAAGCAATAGCCGAGTCTGGAACCGCACACATTCCAGTATTGGAACAGGCACAACTTAGCAATATCACCCTTGACTCCCAAGCATTAACTTTGAAAGAATTTAGTAACAAACTCTACTTCCAAGGAAAATATGAAGCTGCCCTTAAGCACTATCAAAGGTTATTAGAATCCCAGACAGGAGATGTAGAAATATATTTTAACTTAAGCGAGTGTTTAATAAAACTCAACATCATCGAAGAAGCGATCGGGATTCTTGAATCAGGCATCCACCATTACCCAACAGCAGGACAACTGCACTTTCAAATCATAAAAATTTTCCAGCAAAACGGACGCACTCAAAAAGCTATATCAAGTGCAGAAAGAGCAACGAAAATACTGCCCCATGAATATGTTTTTCAACTCTTCAAACACTTAACATTGCCGATTGTTTATAACACATCAGATGAAATCCTATTTTACAGGGAAAGATTTATCCAAGGATTAGAAAATTTAATTCAGCAAACCTCCCTAAAAACTCCCGAAGACAAAATTAATGCTTTGCGGGGTTTTAGTAGTTTTACTAATTTTTACCTAGCATATCAGGCTCACAATGTTGTGGAATCGCAATCAAAGTATGCTAATTTACTCCATCAAGTTATGACAGCAAACTATCCACAGTGGGTGCAACCGCAATCAATGCCTCCACTGCTGGAAAATGGCAAAATTAGAGTCGGTTATATTTCTAGTTATTTGCATTCTTACAGCGGCACTTTATGGTTAACTGGCTGGCTGCGTTATTGCAACCACCAACAATTTGAAATTTACTGTTACTACACGGGTAACGAGCCCGATCCAATTACAGAACAATTTCGCCAATACAGCGATCGATTTCACCACATTCCTCACAACCTAGAAGCCGTATGTCAACAAATTATTGATGACAAATTGCATATCCTGGTCTTCCCAGAAATCGGCATGGATGCACCAACTATACAAATAGCAGCTTTGCGCCTTGCCCCCGTGCAATGTTCGGCGTGGGGACATCCTGTCACCTCTGGTTTACCGACGATTGATTATTTTATTTCCAGCGAATTGATGGAACCGGAAAATGCACAGTTGCACTACTCAGAAACCTTAATTAAGTTGCCTAATATTGGCGTTGCCTACCCAAAACCGATTGTTGGTCAATTAACCCAAACTCGCTCAGATTTTCAACTGCGAGAAGACGCCGTTATTTATTTGTGCTGCCAAGCTCCTTTCAAATACTTACCACAATATGATTTTATTTTAGCAGAAATTGCCCGTAGAGTTCCGCAAGCTCAGTTTATATTTCCTCGCGGCGAACTGCTGCGGGAACGGCTAAAGTTTGCTTTTGCTGCTGTTAATCTCGATAGCGAAGATTACTGTCTATTCCGAACCCTTCCAACTCGACAAGATTACATAGCAATTAACTTTATTTCCGATGTTTTCTTAGATACTTTTACTTGGTCGGGGGGGAATACGTCTTTGGAGGCGATCGCTTGCAATTTACCCATAGTAACTTGTCCAGGAGAATTTATGCGGGGACTTCATGCTTATAGCTTTCTCAAAATGCTGGGAGTAACAGACACAATCGCCAAAAATGAAGAAGAATATATTGAAATTGCTGTCAAGTTGGGTATAGATTCCAAGTGGCGCCTAGACATTGCACAACGCATGAGTCAGCGACAAGGTGATCTGTTTGACGATAAAGTTTGCGTGACAGCTCTAGAGAATTTTTATCAAGAAGTTGTTCGAGAAAGACTTGAAGGTAACAAGAATTCTATAGGTTAGGGCGATCGCGCCAACAGCAGCAGTAGAGACACAATCAAAAAGTGCGATCGCTACTTGGTCTAAAGACTCTGTTTTTGACAAAATCTTAATTCCCCGTACAGCTTATCAAAACCAAACTTGAGGCACTCACCATGATTCAAATCATACCCGAATTAGTAACATTCGATGAATTCATTGACTGGTATCCTGAAAATTCAGAACACCGCTACGAACTGCACAATGGAGAAATTGTTGAGATACAAAAAGCAACAGGTAAACATTCTAAAGTAGCCGGTTTTACCGCACTGAAAGTCGGAATAGAGATTGAGCGTCTCAATTTGCCCTACTTCATCCCCAAAGAATGCGTCATCAAACCCATGCGCGAGGAATCGGGATATGAGCCAGATATAATTGTACTTAACGAACAAACCATTGCCAACGAGCCACGATGGGAAAAATCATCAGTTATCACAATGGGTTCATCAGTCGCCCTAATCGTCGAGGTAACTAGCACTAATTGGGGTGATGATTATGCCCTAAAGCTTGAGGCATATGAGTCAATGGGTATTCAAGAATATTGGATTATAGACTATCTAGGATTGGGCGGCAGACGGTTTATTGGCAACCCCAAACAACCCACTTTTTCGATTTACCAACTAATTGACGGGGAATACCAAGTCAAACTGTTCAGAAGCGGCGAGGGTATTGAGTCCCCAACTTTCCCGGAATTGAAGCTGACAGCGCAGCAGGTGTTCGCCAAAAGCAATTGAGGAGGCTGCTTATACTGATGTCCGAGTAGGGGTATCTGATTAAAGATGCGATCGCGCCCATCTGCTGTATCTTGTATAGAGGCGATTCATCGCTTCTGGGCTGCTGAACAATTAACAAGCAGCCATTCCCAATACCGTATTCCTCAATCTAAAATCTAAAATCTAAAATCTAAAATCTAATGAAGCTAGGACAGTGGATGGGCTTATTAGCCCTCATCGCATCTTGTTACATCCTGTGGCAAATCAGGCAGGCTTTACTGCTGCTGTTTGCCGCCGTCGTCTTAGCCACAGCCTTAAACAGACTAGCACGCTACTTGCAAAAATTCGGACTCAAAAGATCGATCGCTGTACTCTTATCAGTTAGCTTCCTAATCCTGGTATTCGTAGGCTTATTCCTGATAATTGTACCGCCCTTTACCCAACAGTTTCAACAACTTACCCAAAGAGCCCCTCAAGGAATCGAAAGATTAAATCAGTGGATAGATCAATTTGAGGGTCGCTTTTCAGGGCAATTTGGCCAGCGGCTACCCAATCTTGATGTTAACGACATCATGCAACAACTGCAACCTTTATTCAACCAACTCGTCGGCGGTGCAGGAGCTTTTGTCGGCAACACATTAGGCGTTATCCTAAGCTTCTTGCTCGTCATAGTTTTGACTTTGATGACATTAGCCGAACCTCTATCTTACCGCAAAGCATTCATCCAACTATTTCCCTCTTTTTATCGGCGACGAGTCGATGGAATCTTAGATGAATGCGAAATAGCTCTCGGTCGGTGGGTAATCGGCGCTTTAATTAGCATGAGTGTCATCACTTTTCTGAGTTTAATTGGTTTGTCAGTATTGCAGGTTCCCCTAGCTCTAGCTCACGCTGTTTTAGCGGGCTTGCTGAATCTAATACCCAATATCGGGCCGGGTTTGAGCGTCATTCCCCCAATGACGATCGCACTTTTAGACTCTCCGTTAAAATCCGGTTTTGTGCTGATCCTTTACTTTCTAATTCAACAATTTGAAAGCAACCTCCTCACCCCCTACGTCATGGCACAGCAAGTATCACTGCTGCCAGCAGTAACATTAATAGCTCAAGTATTCTTCGCCACCTTCTTTGGATTTTTAGGCTTATTGCTAGCTCTCCCCCTCACCGTTGTAGCTCAAGTTTGGATTAGGGAAGCCCTCATTAAAGATATTCTAAACCAGTGGAGTGCCAGTCCTAAAACCTTAGCGGCAATCGATTCTGCTATACATGAAAAGCATGAATATATAGGAGTCGCCGACAGCCTGCAAGAAAAATATTTACCCGAACCGAAACCAGACATCCCCGATCGCGCTGAAAATGAGGCTCCTGAAAATCAATAATTAAGGTTCATAATGACTTCCGTTCTGATTTATTCCCACTTATAGGACAGAAGGATTCACTATAAACTTAGTTAGGAAATTTGTGGTACGAACTCCCCCAATAAATGTCTTCAAGCCTCGAATTTTATACCGTCTCTATGGTAGCTATAAAAATATGTTGAACACTCAAATTCAAGTGCCAAAATATGGGTAACACACCCCTATCACTCCCCGATACATACTGACTTGATACTCGCAGTTAACCAACTGGTAAACAGAAAAAGTAGGTTGTTTCGGATTCCCAATATAGCGTCTGCCGCCAACTCCCAAATAGTCCGCAATTCAGTATTGAGAAATGCCCAAAGCTTCGTAATCAACTAATTTGTAGCCGTAATCATCCCGCCAATTGGTACTGACAACTTCGACAATTAGCGGGACAGAACTACCCATTGTAATGATAGATTCCTTTTTCCATCTCGGTTCGCTGTCAGTCCCTTGCCTGTCCAAAACGATCGCATCCGGTTCGTAACCAGATAGCTCGTTATCAGCTTGGACCACGCAATTGTTTGGGGACGAAGTAGGGAAGTCCTAGTCGTTGGATTTCAAATTTGAGATCGGCGACTGGGAAGCCAGCTAATTCTGAAGGTTCTCCGGTTGCTTTAGGCATCTCAACAATAGTTCCATTGTGCAGTTCGTAACGGTTTTCATAATTTTCAGGATACCAGTCAATAAATTCATCGAAGGTGACTGGTTTTAATATCGCTTGAGTCAGGGCGATCGCTCTTTATTTTATTTATAATATAATCCGGATATCTGTTATAGCATTTTGCGGTGTTATCAAACCGAGGTCGATAGCCAAAACAGCATTCGCTCGATCGACATTCCATCAATCCAAAGTCAATCCCAAATCAAAATCAATCCAAAATCAATCAATTCAAAATCTAAAATCTAAAATCCAAAATCTAAAATATATGAGATCGATCGACGAAATCAACGATAAAATCAGCCAGGGCAAAGCCACAGTCTGGACAATCGAAGAACTCAAAACTAGAGTTCAAGAAACCAGCATTACCCAAGCAGCCAAAGAAGTCGATGTGATTACCACCGGCACCTTCGAGCCGATGGAATCCTCCGGTGCAATCATCAACCTCGGCCATACCGACCCGCCGATCAAAATCCGCCAGTGCTGGCTAGACGGCGTTTTAGCCTACTCCGGCTTCGGGGCAGTAGACCTGTACCTGGGAGCCACCCAAGTAGCCGAAGACGGCGAAGAATCCCGCGAACGGGGTGGCGGACACGTCATCGAAGACTTAATAGCCGGCAAACCCGTGCAGTTGCGAGCCTTGGGGCAAGTAACAGACTGCTACCCCCGCGCCTCCTTTGAAACCACGATTACCCGCGATACAATCAACCAGTTTTATTTATTCAATCCCCGCAACGCATATCAAAACTTTATTGTTGGAGTCAACGGGGGCGATCGCCCGCTGTTCACCTACCTCGGCCCCCTGCAACCAAACCTCGGCAACGCCGTCTACTCGAACCTTGGAGCCATGTCTCCCTTGCTAAACGACCCCGACCTCGAAATCATCGGCATCGGCACCCGCATCTTTCTAGGAGGCGCTCAGGGCTACATCACCTGGGAAGGAACCCAGCACTTCCCGCTGCAAAAACGCCAGCCGAACCGCACCCCCATCGGCCCGGCCGCCACCCTCGCACTCATCGGCGACGCCAAACAGATGAACTCCAAATGGGTGCGCGGCTGCTACTTCAAAAACTACGGCCCATCCCTGATGCTGGGAGTCGGCATCCCGTTTCCTGTCTTAAACGAAACAGTCGTCGCCCACTGTGCAGTCTCAGACAAAAAAATAGTAGCGCCGGTGGTAGATTTCTCTATCCCCCGGCGCGTTCGTCCCACCTTCGGTTTAGTCAGCTATGCTCAATTAAAGACTGGCCGCATCCTCATCGAGGGCAAACCAGTACGGGCCGCCCCCCTTGCGAGTATGTTTCTCTCCCGGCAAGTAGCATTGGAATTGAAGCAGCAAATTGAAGCGGGTCAATTTACCCTCACGGCGTCAGTTGCTCCCCTACCCACCGACAGAGTATTTCTCCCGCAAGATTTGTGGGGGGCCCAAGTGAGGCTGGAATAGACAGTCGCTAGAGTAAAGTGACGGATTATAACTTTAATGAACCACAAGAGGATATTCAAAGACGATCTTCGACACAGATAGCTCTGTTTACCTTGGCGGTGTCGATTTTTTACCACTTTGGAACTTTGACTGTGGGAGGGCAAGGAATTGGCATATTTCATCACATCATTCTCCATGATGCAACACCAGACTTTATATTATTCCAAGTCAGTTCATATGTTGTACAAGTCAGTACGCTTGCCGATCTACTATCTTAAGTACGGGCGGATTCCTCTGTTCTCTTAATCATTCAACTTTGTGCAACACCCATAATAGAGCGCGAAAGCTAACACTCAAGAGTGAGCAATGACATTTTTATGTCATTTATGCGTCTAGGAATGACATCGGAATGACATCGAGCGGGTCCTCGTCCCCGCTGGCGAGCCACCTCAGAGAGAGGGAAATCAAAGCGATCGAAATTAGATCGCTTCTGAACCAATTTTCCCGCTTATTCTACAGTCGGAGAAACTGGCCGACAGCCAGACAATATTGAGTGCAAATTGACGACGTTTCCGATTACTGCGATCGCAGGTGCTGCAAATCCAACCGCCTCAACTTGCTCTACAATTGTACCCAAAGTCCCGATCAGTTCTTCTTGTTCCGGCCGCGTTCCCCAGCGCACTAACGCTATTGGCGTTTCTGCACTCAATTGGGCTGCTGTTAACTGACCGATAATGTAAGGCAAATTGTGGATTCCCATGTATACTACAATTGTTTCCGAGCCGCGGGCGATCGCCTGCCAATTTACCTCCGGTCGATATTTTCCCGCTGATTCGTGACCGGTGACAAAGGTGACAGAGGAACTGTACGATCGATGTGTTAAAGGAATTCCCGCATAGGCAGGGGCCGCAATTCCAGAAGTGACACCGGGGACTACTTCTACTGACACTCCTGCTTTTACCAACTCTTCCATTTCTTCGCCGCCGCGACCGAAGATAAACGGATCGCCGCCTTTGAGACGAACTACGATCGCATTATCTCCAGCTTTTTCTATCATTAACTGAGTTGTTTCATCTTGCATTAACGAGTGACGGCCTTTACGTTTTCCCGCATCAATTCGTTCTGCTTGGGGGTTGATTGCTGCCAAAATTTGAGGGCTGACTAAAGCGTCGTAAATCACGACATCTGCACACTCTAACAAAGCTTTTCCCTTCAAGGTCATCAAACCCGGATCTCCGGGCCCCGCACCTACTAAATACACTTTTCCTAAAGACATTTTTCTTTCTTCCTTTACCTCTTCTGTGCCTCTGCGGTTCATTTTTGAATTAAATCCTTAATTAAGTCTGCTAATTCTACACTTGGGCCTAGAGGATTTGCGAGATGAAGTTCCGCCGCAGGAAATTGCTGCTTTAGCTGTGCGACATTTTTGGCGATCGCATCTGTAATTCCTCCATTAAATAAGAAGTATGGCACAATCCCTATTTGCTGCTGTCCACCACGAACCAAACTGTCAATTTGCTCTTCCAAACTCGGCTTTACCGACCAATAAGCTGTCAGCGCACCGAGTTGGCTGGCGATTTCCTCAACAATCGAGTTACCTCCGGGGCGACGGCTGCCGTGAGATAATAAAATCCATTTTGGCCATAGCAGATTGGGGAGAAAAGTCACCTCTTGCATCTGACTTTTTACCAATTTTGTTAAGCCTGCTTCCTGAGAACCTAAATGCGGGCGCAATTCAATTTTTAGCTTGTCACCAAAAGTTTTTTGGGCAATTTCCACCTCTGCCGGTATGTCTTCGGCGACGTGAACTCCCGGCAATAAAAATACAGGCAGGATTTGCAATTCTGTCAGTCCCAGCGACAGGGTACGATCGCCAAAACTGCAAATTTGTTCGTGCAGCGGTGCGGGGCCGAGTTCTAAGGTGGCGGTTGCTACTGCGGGGAATGAGTCAGCCAAATTTTGAGACACCAGTTGACCTAGGTTTTCCAAAGCTAGTTGGGGTCTGGGGTCGCGGCTGCCGTGAGAGACTAATAAATAGGTGGATGAGCGCAATTTCAATATGGATTTGATGTTAATGTTCGATCGGGATTTCAAATAATTGTAACACCCTAGGGCACGTGACTTGAAAAATACTCAACCCTCAACCGGAAGCTTCCGAGTCGCGCACCTCTAACAACTAAAGCAAAGTACCCAGCTTGAAAATTACTCAACACAGGGCTTAAATCTTCTAAGCCGCGCACCTTCTTTTGTAAGGTGCGCGGCTTAAAATTTACTTAATAATGGGCTTAAATCTTATAAGCCACACAATCTAAACAACTCTCAAATTAACCTTTGGGAGCGGGATCGGCAATGTATTGGAAAGTAGGTTCTGAGTTCCAAGGGCCGCGTTCATCCTTGCCATTTGTTGACAAGTTAAAGTAGAGATCCACAGTGGAATCTGGCGGAATATTACCGAACAGCGGATCGGTGAGTTTACCCAACGCTTCGAGAGCTTTCATGAACATTTCAGTGTGAGAAATTTCGCGAGTCAGTAGAAAGTGCAGCGTCTTTTTCGTTCCCATATCCGGTGCTAGTTTAATCAACTCTTCGTAGGTTTGGCGAGCTCCTGCTTCCGCACCGATATTAGCGCGTAAATCGCGCACTACATCGCCACCTTCGTTGACATAAGCACCCGTCCAAGCTTGACCTTGGCTATCCAGCAAGTGCGGACCTACACCGCGCACCGCAAACAAAGTGCTTTTATAAGCTTCTGTTTGGTCAACGTTTTTGGTGTGCATTTCGATGAGTTTGCCCACCATTTCTAAGTGGCTGAATTCTTCTATTGCAATATCTTGGAGCATATCCTTAATCCCTGCATCTTCACAGTGAAAGGACTGCACCCAGTATTGCAGAGCTGCTGTGAGCTCTCCGGTTGCTCCGCCAAACTGTTCTAGGAGCAATTGGGCAAAACGGGGGTTGGCTTCGTCTACTGTCACCGCAGCCATTAATTGTTTTTTGTGAAAAAACATGGATCGATACCTCTTTTAATTATGTTGTTACAGTCTCTGGATTGCAGACTTGTAGCTGTGTTCACCTTCAGCATCCATTGTGCGACAAGCGATCGCACCGAACCTCGGTCGCTAGTTACATCTAACGAGACAAATTTCTCTACTTTCAGGTAGAGTTTAAATATGAAATTTTACTTAGTGAGTCGGTTGAGCAAATTACAATTTAGGAGCAAGATTATTGTCGCACTCGGTTAATTTTGCTGACAGGGCATCGAGATGCCGCAGCCACTGAATGCCACCAACCCAACTGCGAGAGGGGAGGTGTCCGATTGGTGCTTGCTGACTAAATTTAATCTGCCCTAAAGTAGTAGCAGAATTGTAGGTTTGCCAGTTGACCCGATCGCAAAATCTGATATAGTCTCCCTTAACGCTTTCATAAATCTGCTTTTGGACGCTGAAGCCAAACCGACCTTGACTGTAGCGCAACCAAAGGCGATCGAGTGTTTGCAAATCTTCGCAGGGGATCTGGTAAATTTGGCTAATTTCTAGCTGAGTTCCCGCTGGCTGGGAAAGAGATTGACACATCAAGCCCCAAGTTTCGCGATCGGCTTCTTTCCATTTTTGGTTAGACAAAAAATTTCGCAGTTTGGTATAATCTACTCCCCGTGCAGAAATTAGGGCTTGATCGAGATTTGAAGTAACAGATAAGGAAAAAGTTTCTGCGGAATTGGCGACGTATTTTGTCGGTAAAATGGGAGAATCAGAAGTTTGTAGCGCGCTGATATCGCTTGAGTTGTCGCAATTACTGAGAGCAGGAGCGATCGGCGTTTTGGGCGAAAGAGAATTTTGATGGCGAATATCTAAAGCTGCTTGGATATCTTGCAAAACTTCCGTAGCAAAACTGTACCGCTGAGTGAGACGAGTTTGCAGCAATTTATCTAAAATTTCACCTAACTCCTCGCTAATACTCGTGGCTTTGGGGAGAAACTCGCGCCACCACCAGCGCTCGTGGTTGCAGTCGTACATATCCAAGGGAGGAACTTGCGTCATTAGGCGAATGCAAGTAACACCTAAACTGTAAAGGTCGCTAGCAGGAAATACTTTGCCGCGCATTTGTTCGGGAGCTACATAATCTTGACTGCCGATGAGCGTTGCTGGACGAAGCATAGCTGAATCAGTCAGCAGTTTGGCAATGCCGAAATCGATCAATACGAGTTTGTTGTCTGATTGGCGGCGGATAATATTTTCGGGTTTGATGTCGCGGTGAATGACGCGCTTGTCGTGGATAAATTGCAGCACGGGCAATAAGTCTTGCAGCACTTGCCAAATTTGATTTTCATCGTATACACTCTGGTCTAATTCTTGTTTAAGAGTCGCTCCCTCTATAAACTCTTGAACTAAATAAATATGACCTTCTTGTTCAAAGCAGGCTAATAATGTGGGGATTTGGGGGTGTTTTCCGAGTTCGTCTAAACGGACGCCTTCTTGCCGAAATAATTCAACGGCTTTGTTGACAATTTCGGGGTCGCGGTCGTAAAAATAAAATTGCTTGACTGCACAACGGGGTAGAGATGGGATGTCTTCATCAATGGCTAGGAAAGTTTTACCAAATCCGCCTCTACCTAAAAGTTCAATCGGGCGATATCGCTGTCTCAGCAACAGGTTAAAGCCGCAGTTTAAGCAAAATTTTGCGGTGTTGGAGTTTTGAGGATTTTGACATTCAGGGTTGACACAGTAGCTCATATTGATTTTAGATTTTATGTTGCGGACAAGACTTTTTTTTAAACGAACCGCGAAGACGCGAAGCTGCGCGAAGGAAGAAGGAAGAGAAGAAGGATGGTTGATAACTCATGCGGTGTGGGATAAGCTGTCCCGCTTCTTGCGTTGTATTTTTCGGGCGGGCGGGACACCCCACAAGCATTTCATCTGAGATGTTGCACCATTCTCAATCAGGCTTTTAGGGACGGGCTACAACAGCCCACCCTATAAGATTCATTCTTTGTGGAACAGGCATTTTGCCTGTTCTTGAAAATGGTGCAAGATGTGAGTTTTATCAAACAGGAGTGTAAAATTTAGATGCGCCTGGTCTGATAAGGCTATTTTAATGCGCTGGATCAAATCGGGACGCTGCCAAAGCTGCCGAACCCAGGTCGCATGACTGCTGGGAGCGAGATAATTGCCGATCGCACAGGCCGATCTCACAGAGCGAAAATTGTGCTAAACTCTTACTGTGCTTGGAATTTGAGGCACAATCGATCTGTCTGGTTCAGGGACGCTCAGAAATATTTCAAAATATTTTTGCCCTACCCCTAGACTTGTGCTGAGATCTGATGCTATAGTTAAAACTGATACGGCGAGCGTAGCCAAGTGGTTAAGGCAGTGGTTTGTGGTACCACCATTCGTGGGTTCAAGTCCCATCGTTCGCCCTTTTGATTCTCAAGTGTTTAATTCGATTGCCCGTCGCCTGTACGGCAATTTGCGATGGTCGTAGGGTGTGCAATGCACACCTTAATTTTTTTTGGGATGTCGCGGTTCTGTCGCCACAAGTTCCGATGTGCTAATCTTAAATCCAATCTAAAATCTAAAATCTAACATCTAACATCAAAATATGCCATCTTTAGTAACAGAAGATTGGGGATATAAATTTAGTGGCGATCGCACAATTAATAAGTTTATTCGGGATATAGAAGGAGAAGCGGCTTTAGGGAAATATTGCGATTGGGAATGCAAAGAACGTGCGGAAATTCTGATGTCGGAGATAGCTGGCAAATCCCACAATCTTTTCTACGTGCGTCGCCAAAAAGTAAATGAGAGATTTTCTGAAGAAGAAATCTGGGAATTGTTGCTTGCTACGGATGGAGATGATTTTGAATTACCCCAATTGTTGCAAAAAGCCGATCGCACTTTGCGGTTGTTAGCAACTGTACGCTGTGAAGACGGAATCGGCGGTTTAAAACTGCTGGATGCTGGTTTGGTGGCGATTCCCAGAGGAAGGAAAGATGGGTATGCTTTGCCGGTTCAGTTGCGACTTTTGGCTAACAGTAGATCGCCAATTCCTGTAAAGTCGATCGCCCGCGTCCAACAAATGCCATTTTGGGACGACAGACACATACCAACTACGGAACAACTAAAAGTTTGGCATACTTTTTTAAATGTGGAAAAACGCATCGCGGAAGCGCGTCAATTTTGCGTGCCTTTCCGAGGACACAATTACGGTTCCGGCTTCAAGATCGTCACTTTTGAAATTGAACGTAATTCCGCAACTCTTGACGGCTATGAGGAAAATCCCTTAGAATTGGGCGACTTTCGCGAAAGGCTAAAAAAGGCGCGAAATGAAGAAATTATTCTGTTTGATTCGCCGCCCGGAAGCAGAAGCAGCCGCGATGGCGAGACATTGGGTAGCATCGCGGAAATTGACTTTGAACATAGTAAATTACGTATTAAGTTAGATGTTGATTTAGGATCTCGCATGGCGGGCGGCAGATATCAAATGCCCAAACAAGGATTCTTGTATTTTGAGGCGGCGGGCGATATCAGTCAGATAGAACGCAAGAAAAAAGCTTTAAAAATGCTGACAGACGGGCGCGCTCAAAATCCCTATTTGAGTGAGTTTTTATTCGACTCTTCTCAGGCAAGAATGCCCGAAAAACTGATTAAATTGGAGCGGGAAAACTTATTAAATCGCAATGCTAATGAGGATCAACTTGCCGCCGTAGAAACGGTGCTTTCGGCGCGGGATTTAATTTTGATTCAAGGGCCGCCGGGAACTGGCAAAACGACTGTGATTGCGGAGATTTGCTATCAAATTGCCCGTCAGGGCGGGAAAACGCTCATTGCTTCCCAAGCAAATTTGGCTGTAGACAATGCTTTGAGTCGGTTAGTTCACAATCCGGCAATTCGGGCTTTGCGGAAGGGAAAAGCTCATAAGGTGCAGGAAGAAGGGCAGCCGTTTTTGGAGGAAAATGCGATCGGCACTTGGCTGCAAAATACGGCGACTGACTGCGAAGAAAAGCTCTCGCAGCGCCTGACTAATGTCAAATCTTTGCGGCAGTTGGTGGCAGAATCAGAGCGATTTACCGCCTACTGTGCCGCCGAGAGAGATTTTTTTAATGAACTGAAACACCTGCACGACAGTAAAGCAAGTATTGAGGAAAAGTACAGCCAGCAAGCAGCCGATTATGAACGGACTTTAACCGAAAAAAGCGAGATTGAATCTCTAGTTAGTGGGTTAGCAAATCTGCTGGATGCGCCGCAATTTAACTGGGAATCTCCAGAAATTGCCGAGTTTATGCCCCGACTAAAACCCTATTCAGAAGGCAATGTTTTAGTAGAAAACTTTATGGCAAATGTTCGGATTGCCGCTAGCAATGCTATTCAAATAGGCTTCGATCGCCCTGCTTGTGGCGGGTTTGGGATTGCGGTTTGGCTGCAGGAAACTGTAGCAGCGCAAATATCGGAATTTAAGACGGCATTCGATCGCGCTGATGATGTTTGTCACGCTATGTCGGCGGTTGCAGAGTCGTTGCGGGTGTCGCGGCAGATGTCTGAGGCTGTGAATCAACTCGAATTGGGCGATCGGCAAAATCAGACACACCGCCACAATCTCGAACAGAAAATCAAGAATTTGGAACTGCGAAAAGCGGAAATTGCAGCCGTTGTCGTCGCCGTTGCACAGTGGATCGAGACGGCGGATACGGGACTCTATGAAGTCGTGAAAACGTGCTGGGAAACGGGCGCAATGCTCGCGGATGATATGGTAGGATTGCCGCCAGGATTGCTGAAAATTGCCCGATCGCTCAAATTGCCGATCGTCCCGCCCAAATGCAAAATCAATTTGCCCGATTTAGATCGGTTGCAAAAGGCGATATCTCACGAAGAAAGCGCAGGTTTTAAGGACATACAAGGGCAGCAATTTCGGTTTAGCGAGTTTTTGCACCTAAATTTGAGTCAAACGCCGATCGTGCTCTCTGCGGGCGATCGTACACAGTGGCAGCAACTAGCCAAAGACTTCGCCAGCTATTCCCAAGTCAGCCAAAGTCAGCGCAAATTTATCATCGAAAAAGCTCGCACTTTCTTAGGCAGCATTCAACAATTTTATAGTGAATCATTGCACCCAAATCATATCCAGGCTACCTTCGATCGCTTAGTCAAAGAATTGCTGCACAGTATCCTCGCAAATGCCCGTCAGTGCGTGGTTCCCCTGAAAACCGAAACCGAACAGCAGCTTATAAAACAGCAACAGTTATTAGATAAAATCGGTCAAACATTAAACCAGCAGCAAATATCCGCCGCTAAACTTCAGGTAGAAACAGCGCAGCAAGAGGCTAACTTAAAAATTAGCGAAGTTACTAATTTGTTGCAAGCAATTGTCCAACAGTCAAACGCCCCGGAAAAGTTGCGGATTTTAGCCGAACAATATCTCGCCCAAAAATCCAATATTTGGGAGCAATCGCAGCAGTTTGTCAAGCAAGTTGATGCTTGGAAAGCCAGCCTGATTCAGCTTGAAAAATCCATTGCCGATCTAGACCCTTTTGGGGTTTTGGAGACCATCAAAAACACTCTTGACGAGCATTTATCTCCGCTGCAAACTGCGGCTGCAACTTTGCAGCAGCAACTCGCCGAACTTCAAACAGAATTGAGCGAAATTACCGCTCAACTGCAACAGCAGCAACCGACAGCAGCATTACTGGTTGAGAGAAATTGGTGGGAGTCAGCATGGCAAACTATCCCGACTCAATATCAGCCAGAAGTTCCGAATACAGGATTATTCACCGTAGCTTTTTTAAACAAAATTAAGCGTTTATTCAAAACTTGGCAGCGCAAGTTAGAACAAGAAGAAATAGCCCTAAATCTTTCTCAAACGTTTGTGACAGATTGGATTCAAAAACTTCGCAACCCATCCGAAAAAGACCGCAACGATTTAAAGCAAATTTATATTGACAATGCCAACGTTATCGGCATTACTTGCGTGCAAGCTGCCAGCTTCGATTTTACTAAAAACTTTCCCAGCTTTGATGCAGTCATCATTGACGAAGTTAGCAAATGCACTCCGCCCGAGTTATTAATCCCCGCTTTGAAAGGCAGAAAGTTAGTATTAGTGGGCGATCATCGGCAATTGCCGCCGATGTTTAATCAAAGTACGATCGACGATATTGCCGAAGACATCGGCTGTACCGGAGACGAACTTAGCTTCATCAAAGAATCGCTGTTCAAAGTTTTGTTTGAAAATGCCAGCGACAGCATCAAAAAAATGCTGACAACTCAGTATCGAATGCACCCACAAATCATGGGCGCAATCAATCAGTTTTACCAGCAAAAACTCAACTGTGGCATTCAGGAAGCTGACACCAAGCGCGCCCACAACCTGGCAGGTAGAATCATTCAAGAAAATAATCACATTCTCTGGGTGAAAACGCCCGTGGGACAAGGGTTTGAAGAGGAAAAACAGGGGACTTCGCGGTTGAATGTCAAGGAGATTGATGCGATCGAGCGTTTGTGCGAACAAATGGAGACAGCTTGGCAGCCAAAAGTTGCCGAGGGTGAACCACCGAAAGAAATCGGAATTATCACTTTTTATGCTGCTCAATTAAATGCAATTAAAGACAGAATCGAAGGCGAAAGATTCCCTGCTTTGAGTATCCGCACTGGTACGGTTGACATATTTCAAGGTATGGAAAGACCTGTAATTATTGTCAGCACCGTGTGCAATAATGTTAGGGGCGATATTGGATTTGCTAAGGAACCGGAACGGGTGAATGTGGCATTTTCCCGCGCTCAAGAATTGCTGGTAGTTGTCGGCTGCCACGATTTATTTACCCAACAAACAGGTACAGTGGGAAAAATGTATCAGGAAGTTTCAAAAACGGTGCGTCACTGCGGAGGTTTTGTAGATGTTTCTAGCGTCCTCAACTAAACCCATAGACTCGAATTTAAGTTCGCTAGCCGAACAAATTGAGCAACAAAATCCGGGTTTGTCAGTGTTGGCGGCGCGTCAATTCCGCTTCGCCATCCGGCAAACTCCGTTGGAGGTGGCGATTAGCGAACCGCGCCAGTTTAACGTGTTGGAAGAGTTCATTTTGCGGGCGGGCGTTGAGTTTGAACCTGCCCCCACTTTGAAGGAATTGGCGGATTTGCTAGGGTTGGATGAGATTTTTGTGAAGACTACGGCGGCGACTCTGGTTAGTTTGGAAAGCTTGGAGGTGGCTGAAAATGGAAAAATTGCGATCGCCCCGCAAGGTAGAGATTTTTTCGCTAAAGGTGCCGTTAGTCGATCGCAAATTCAATCAATTTACGCCATTTCCGATCCGCTGAATCAAACTCTTACCTTTAAATTCGATCCTTTAGCCGCAGAATCGGTCAACTTGCCAGATTTAGCAGATTTAGTATCCCTAGAACATAAAATTACAGACCTTGCGGATTTAAGTATAGCAGAAATCCACCCGTTAATTCAAGATTCCGGCTTAGGAATTCACGTCCCAGAAAACGGCAAAATTGTCTCTGCTTGCGATGTCGTCGGCGACGATTTAGATATTTGGCAAACAGTCTCGATTTTTGTGTTGCTAGATGCGATCGAAAATAAAACTACTATTCAAGCCAGACAGGAAAAGCAAATATTAGAAACAGCTTCAAACTTGCTAAACGAACTTGAATCGCAACAAAAACTTTCCGTGAACGACTTGTGTAAAGTAACCCTAGACTCCGCACAGCAAGAATCCGAGACCATCCCCGTCCAGAAAACTCCTAAAAAGCCCTCTAAGAATAAACGGAAGGAAACGATATGATGAGGACTAAAGTCCTGATTACGAACTGGTTTGTAGTAAGGACTTTAGTCCTGATTAACTGATATCTTGCACCATTCTCAATTACTTGTTTAGGAACGGGATCTCCGGCCTGTTCCACAATAAAATCCAGTTTTGTGGAACGGGCCGGAGATCCCGTTCTTGACAAGAGTACAACATATAACTATTAACCAAAAAATGAGGTAATTGTGCAATATACTCAGATTTCCCACTTCTGGAAGAAGTCAGGGCTCTAATTGGCTCTACTGAGCCTTAACGCATTTCAGCATCCACCAAGTAGCCGCCGCCCCGTAATTCCGCTGTGCAGAATCCTCGAAAGCAAACCGATCGCCAATCTCGTTAATAGCGGCAGCAACAGAACAATAAGAAGACCTTTGAGTAAAAATAGAAGCACCCCAATAATTCTGATTATCGGAAAAAGTTTTAGACGGTTCTTTAGCAACTAAATCCCGGTTCATTCCCCGGGCAGAGAAACCAAATTCCGCCGCTCAACGGAGCACCGCCATCAATTCAGCGCGAGTGACGGACTGCGTAGCTTTAAAATTTCCATCTCCATAACCGCTAACTATCTTGTTTTCCGGCGCAAATAGAACTTTTTAGGCACTCCAGCGGACAATATCAACATCGCTATAGGGACGGATAGAAACATTGCTAGGAAATGTGATATAGCATCTTCTATTCCTTTCCAGGATTCCAATACTAAAGATACCAATTGCTCTCTGGTAACAGCAAGTTGCCGTCGAAAGGTATTATGTTGAGAAAACCGGGCTACAAACCCAAAGCCCACAGCTTCTTTAATTTCGGAAGCGTAGATATCATCGGTAGCTATCTCCGAATTGTAGAAAAGCTAATATTGCCTACGGTATTGGTATTTCCTGCGGTATTGGCTGCGGTATTGGTATTTCCTGCGGTATTGGCTGCGGTGATGGCTGCGGTATGGGCTGCGGTGTTGGTATTGGTATTGGTATTGGCTGCGGTATTGGCTGCGGTGTTGCTTCGGTATTGCCTCCGGTATTGCCAATTTCTTCCGGCGCGGGTTGATTGGTAGTGAAATAAAAGTGACCTAATGTGCGGCCTTGGTAAGCTCTTTTACTCAAGCGCCAAGCAGGATCGAGACTGATTTTCATGAAGTCGTTTACATCGCCGTTTGTGCGCCCGATAATCACCGATTTACCTTGGTAATCTACCGGAGTTCCAATTAGTAGAACATTGCCATCAACAGTTTCCAAAGTTAGGGTGTATTTTAATGCTAAATCGGTGCCTGCCATGCGAATTGAAAAGCCGTTGCTGTCAGTGGCGCGGCCACAAATACCGGTGAAATCAAAACTAACTAATAATGGATCGACTTTCACGGGATTAGACCCACTTTCGCTCCAGCATTTTCGCTTGTCAGAGACTTGTTCTAGAATTAGCAATTGGTAGCCACCGGAAGGGCGGGGTTGGGCGATGACAATTACTCGGTCTTGGTTAATTTCGGTTTCGTCAAAAGTAAATGCTTTAGCCGAACCGATCGCGCCAAGTGTTAAAATTGCTGAACCTGCCAGTGCGGCCACTGTTCGTACAAGTGAATGTTTCATGATTTTTCCCTATTGGCTCCTGATTGTGATGAGACTTATCTAGAATATAAAAAAGTCGCCCTCTTCCAACAACAAGATAAAATTTTACCATCTCTTGTTCCGGTGGTACCAAGTGCGAGCGATCGGCGATTGTCACCTTGGTTCGTAGTAAAAACTCAATTCCGAGCGAATTTTAGGAGAACTTTCGTCCTCACTACAAAGTTATAACCGTTATTTTAGCGAGGAACTTGATAAGCTATTCGACCTCTAAATTGTATTTTCCGGGCAGGCGGGACGCCCACTCCACAAGAATTCAAGGGATATTTACAGTAAAATTTAGATGAGCCTGGACTTATTACTTGCGGTAAACATCGCACTATTGAGCAAAAAAACGGTGCGTTACACTTGGTTAACGCACCCTAAAACAAACATTCAAAAAGTGTCTTTGCCCTCTAGCGGAACATACTGCTAACAGAACTATCTTCGTGAATCCGCCAAATAGTTTCTCCGAGCAAATTGGCTACCGAAAGCACCGTCAACTGCTTAAAACGGTTCTCTTCCGGCACAGGAATTGTATTCGTAACAATTACCTCTTCCAGAACCCCGCTCGACAAACGCTCGATCGCCGGAGGCGAAAACACCGCATGAGTAGCACAAGCATAAACCTGCCTCGCACCCTCGCGGCGCAACAATCTCGCACCTTCAGAAATCGTGCCGGCAGTATCGATCATGTCGTCCACCAACACAGCAGTTTTGCCCCTGACATCACCGATAAGATTCATCACTTCTGCCACGTTGTGAGCTTGGCGGCGCTTGTCAATAATTGCCAGGGGAGCATCACCAAGCTTTTTGGCAAAAGCTCTCGCCCTAGCGACTCCGCCAACATCCGGCGAAACCACAACAATATCCGTCAATTGCTTGCTCGCCAGATAATCCAAAAGCACCGGCGAACCGTAAACGTGATCGAAAGGAATGTCAAAATAACCTTGAATCTGAGCTGAGTGCAAATCCATCGCCAAAATGCGACCGGCCCCAGCTTCCGTAATCAAATTAGCCACTAATTTTGCAGTAATCGACTCTCTTCCGGCCGTTTTGCGGTCAGCCCTAGCATATCCGTAATAGGGGATGACGGCAGTAATTTGTCTGGCCGAAGCGCGGCGACAAGCATCGATCATAATTAACAATTCCATGAGGCGATCGTTTACCGGACAGCAAGTTGGCTGAATCAAGTAAACATCGCAACCGCGAATTGATTCTTGAATTTGAACGTAGAGTTCCCCATCAGCAAACCGCTTGCGAACCATCGGCCCCAAATCGATCCCCAGATAGCGAGCCACCTCTTGGGCGAGAGGAACATTAGCAGAACCGGAGAACAGCCGCAGACGGTCATGAGCGGAAACCGGCGGCTCGGGAAGCGGAAGCGGTAAAGTAGCAGAACGGATCACAGCAGGCCTCTTGCAGGACGTTTATTCCATCGCTATCTTACCATCTGAAACTAGAAATATTCAGCCAATTTTTTAATAGATTTAACATTCGGGGCGACCACAAGTGTGAAGTCAACCGAATTGAATAGGACTTGCAGAAATATGTCCAACAAACCCGGTTTCTACCCCACATTCGGCATCCTTAACGGTCATAATCGGTTTTTACTTATTTTTATCGAGCCATAAAACTATGAATTATACTTTAATACCGTACATTAACGGACAAATTACTTTTTAAAGGCATAATTTATTACTGTAAAGATAGAGCATTCTGCGTAATTATGCTGTGTGACACCCCCAAGGTGTGGAATGTGGGTTCTAGCGAACTCTGTACTGGCAGAAGTACGATCGCACTTGTGCCCCTGCGTCTAAAAGTTCTGGCGTGAGTCAATTTGGAGCCGAGGCTGGAAGTCTAGTCGCCCAAAATTCAGTCGAAGGCCGAAGGCATCCGGGTTCAATGCGATAAAAATGCCGCCAACAGGCAATAAACTTGAAAAATACTGTAAAAAAAGTTAAGAATCGGAAGCATACTCCAGATTTTTGATATTGGGCAAAGCAAGGTAGAAATCGATGAGCTTAAGAGAACGCATTGACGCAGAAATCAAAGCAGCCATGAAGTCCAAGGACAAAGTTCGCTTGGAAACAGTTCGCGGCATCAAGAAATTTATTCTCGAAAAAGAAGTCAGCCTTCGTCCCTCCGGTCAAGAGACGCTGACAGAAGCTCAAGAAATGGAAATTTTGATGCAAATAGCCAAACAGCGCCGAGATTCGATAGAACAATACCGCAAAGGTGGTCGCGAAGATTTAGTGGCACAAGAGGAGGCGGAGTTGGCAATTGTTGAAGAGTATTTGCCGCCGCAGATGTCAGACGAAGAGGTGAGTCAAGTCGTTGACGAAGTGATTGCTTCGGTTGGCGCTACTTCGGCAAAAGATATGGGCAAGGTGATGGGCAAGGCAATGCAGCAGCTGAAAGGCAAAGCAGACGGTAACAGAATTCAAGACATGGTGAAAGCAAAGCTTAGTCAGTAGTCAGTAGTCAGCAGACATCTCCCATAAATAATCTCCAGCTTTATAGAGATGTATAGCCTAGACCGAGGGGCGACAATTTATTAGGGCTAAGGCCAAAAAACCCGGTTTCTACGAAAAATCGTGCATTTCTCCCTTGAGATATTGACGCAGAAACCGGGTTTTCGATCGGATTTGCGGGTTGCAACCCGTGTATTTTCCTGAAAAAACCAGGTTTCTGAGCATCCTTGCGTCCAAGAATGTCAAAAAAATGTAAAATACTAACTTTGGTCGGGACTGGGGACTACAGATAGTGAAGTATGCTCAAGAGCATTAAAGACATAGCATTACTAAGTCTGTGAGCGATCGTCTATTTTTTAACAGTTTCTACTTAAACTTATGCAGCCACCTATTGCTATTGGAACTCTCCTACAAAACCGCTACCGCTTGGTGAATATTTTAGGCCAAGGAGGATTTGGCCGGACTTATTTAGTAGAAGATTTGGGACGGTTTCAAGAACGCTGCGCTCTGAAGGAATTGATCCCTGTGCAAAGCGGGCCTTACGTTTTGGAAAAATCGAAGGAATTGTTTCAAAGAGAGGCGGCAATACTTTACCAAATTGGGCACCCACAAATTCCCCAGTTTCGGGCAATATTTGAAGAGAACCAGCGTTTGTTTTTAGTGCAGGATTACGTGGAAGGGATGACTTACCGCGAACTGTTGCTCGATCGAACTTCAAATGGTCGCAGCTTCACTGAAGCCGAAGTCTTGGTATTTATCCGGCAAATGCTGCCGGTACTCGCTCACATCCATGCCCGCGGCATCATCCACCGCGACATCTCCCCAGAAAATATCATCCTCCGTGAAAACGACAAGTTGCCGGTGCTGATTGACTTTGGAGTGGTGAAGGAACTCGCCACAAAAGTCCAGTCTCCCGAAGGAACAGCCCACGCGACAACTGTCGGCAAAATCGGCTACGCGCCGATGGAACAGTTGCACAGCGGGCGAGCAACAGCCAGCAGCGACCTCTACGCTTTAGCTGTAACGGCGATCGTCCTGCTGACAGGCAAAGAACCGCAGGAATTGCTCGATCAAACCACGCTGCAGTGGAATTGGCAGCAGCGAGTCCAGGTGAGCACGGGTTTGGCTTTGGTGCTGAATCGGATGTTGAGTCGGTCTCCGGGCGATCGATATCAATCTGTCAGCGAAGTCGCCCAAGCACTCGATACCCAAACTAATCCTAAGCCTAGCCAGCCAACTGTACCGCCCGCGCCGCCAGCAGTGGTGCCGACAAACCCTTCGCTAATAGCAACGGTGGCCGTGGGCAGGCCGCCAGAGCCCGCCGCCCAGAATTCCCCCCCGCCAAACCAGCCAGACCCGTTAAGTGAGCCTGCTGGCGACACTTTTTGGGACAATCCCATCGCTGCGATCGGACTGCTGGCGGGCTTAGTAATCTTGACGGGCTTCGGTTCCTGGGCTTTAGTCGGCTCATTTCTCAACAATTCGCGCCCCAAACCCACTCCGACACCGCCAGCACTTACAAGTCCGACGCCGACACTAACTCCGATACCAAACCCGCTACCCTTGCCAACCCCAACCCCACAACCTTTGCCAACCCCAACCCCGCAACCTTTGCCGGAAACGAGCCCAGAACCTTTACCGGAACCGAGCCCAGAACCTTTGCCGGAACCGAGCCCAGAACCTTTGCCGGAACCGAGCCCAGAACCTTTGCCGGAACCGAGCCCAGAAGCCAGCCCAGAAGCCAGCCCAGAAGCCAGCCCAGCGCCAACTCCGACACCAAAACCGACGCCCGCGCCCAAACCGACGCCCAAACCGACGCCCAAACCGACGCCCAAACCGACGCCCGCACCCAAACCAACGCCCGCGCCGTCGCCAACACCAGCACCAACACCCGCGCCAACACCCGCACCGTCACCGGAACCGGCGCCAACACCCGCACCGTCACCGGAACCGGCCCCAACACCCGCACCGTCACCGGAACCGGCCCCAACTCCTGCACCCTCGCCGGAACCGGAACCCGCGCCGTCACCGGAACCAGCACCAACACCCGCACCGTCGCCAGAACTCTAAACTTCTGGCAAAATTCCCCTAGACTGAGGTTGAGGCCAATTATTTGTTAGCTTTTTGCCAATGAACTCGCTGCTAATTGCTGGAACTGATACCGACGCGGGCAAAACTGTTTTGACCAGCGCTCTGGCTGCTTATTGGCAAATGTATTTTCCCGATCGCAGTTTGGGAATTATGAAGCTGTTGCAAACGGGAACGGGCGATCGCGAACTCTACACCCGTTTGTTTTCCCTCGACCAATCCCCCGAAGAACTCAATCCTCTGCACTTTGATGCGCCTCTAGCACCGCCGATCGCCGCCGAACGGGAGGGGAGACGTATCGAACTCGAAAAGGTTTGGACGGCGTGGCAAAGCCTCTCGGAGCGCAAGGATTTTGTGTTGGTGGAAGCTTTGGGAGGACTCGGTTCGCCTGTAACGTGGGAACTGACGGTGGCCGATATTGCCAGGGATTGGCGGCTGAGGGGGGTTTTGGTAGTACCTGTGAAGTTGGGGGCGATCGGGCAAGCTGTGGCGAATGTTGCTCTCGCCAGACACACTGGTTTTAAGCTGAGAGGAATTGTGCTCAATTGCGTTAAAGCTTATTCGGAACAAGAAATTGCCGATCTAGCGCCCGTTGATTTGATCCAGTCGCTGACTCAAATACCTGTGTTGGGTATTTTGCCGCATTTAGATGACCCGACTGACCTTGCTAAATTAGCTAAAATTGCTTCAGATTTAGATTTAGAGCGGTTACTGCCAGGGGTTAATTTAGTTGCTCAGACTTCTAAATAACCCTATTCTAAACACCTCTCTTTCTCATTCTGCTCTTCCTCTGCGTACTCTGCGCCCTCTGCGGTTCATTAAAAAAAAATCTCCTGCACAACTGGGATAGGATTTAAGAAGATTTTATTTTAACCGCAGAGACCGCAGAGAGCGTAGAGAAAGAGAAGACAGAGTTTCACAACTTATTCTGGGCTGCTATAATTAGTGATTACCATTTATTAAGTGATTAAATCTAAAACCTAATCAAAAAAAGGAGAATAAAACATGGTTTCTACTTTACCGAATTTAACGTCTGTCGATTTATCTCAATTGCGGCTGGAAATTAGAAATTTGCAGCCTCAGCTAGTCGAATGGCGCCGCCTTTTGCACCAAAAGCCGGAGTTGAGTTTTGATGAAAATTTAACGGCGCAGTTTGTCTCGCAAAAGTTGCAGGAATGGGGCATAGATCATGAAACTAATATTGCTAAAACTGGTATTGTCGCCATTATAGACAGCGGCAAACCGGGGCGGGTTTTGGCAATTCGCGCGGATATGGATGCTTTGCCTATTCAAGAGGAAAATGAGGTGGATTATCGATCGCAGCATGATGGAATTATGCACGCTTGCGGTCACGACGGCCACACTGCGATCGCCCTCGGTACTATTTGTTATCTCGCAAAGCACAAACACAGCTTTTCGGGTAAAGTAAAATTTATCTTTCAGCCCGCCGAAGAAGGGCCAGGAGGCGCAAAACCGATGGTTGAAGCGGGAGTTTTGAAGAATCCTGATGTTGATGCGATCGTGGGCTTGCATTTGTGGAACAATCTACCTTTGGGTACTGTAGGCGTCCGCAGCGGCGCTTTGATGGCGGCTGTAGAAGTTTTTGAGTGCACGATTTTTGGCAAAGGTGGACACGGCGCAATGCCACATCAAACTGTGGACTCGATCGTAGTTACAGCCCAAATTGTCAGCGCGTTGCAGGCAATTGTCGCGCGGAACATTGACCCGATCGACTCAGCGGTAGTAACTGTTGGCAAATTCCACGCAGGCCACACCCACAACGTGATTGCAGACACCGCTCAAATCGGTGGCACGGTGCGCTATTTCAATCCAGCATATCAAGGTTATTTTGCCAAGCGAATCGAGCAAGTAATTGCCGGAATTTGTCAGAGTCACGGGGCAAATTACCAATTAGATTATTGTTCGCTTTATCCGCCAGTTATTAATGATTCGAGAATAGCTGAATTGGTCCGCGGCGTGGCAGAATCAGTTGTCGAAACTCCTGCAGGAATCGTTCCCGAATGCCAAACAATGGGCGGCGAGGATATGTCGTTCTTTTTGCAAGAAGTTCCCGGTTGCTATTTCTTTTTGGGTTCAGCAAATCCCGATAAAAACTTAGCTTACCCGCACCATCACCCGCGTTTTGATTTTGATGAAACTGCGCTAGGGATGGGTGTAGAAATGTTTGTGCGGTGTGTGGAAAATTTTTGCGGTTAGCTTTATATGTAGGGTGCGCAGTGCGCACCTTACCGCTATCTAATTATCGAGTTTGAAAGATATTCTGCACCATTTTCTTATCTACACTCGCCGCCGCCTTATCCAATTCTGCAATCTCGCCCGAGTCTAACTCCCACCCCAAAGCACCGATATTTTTCCTCGCCTGTGCCGCAGATTTAGCCCCAGGAATCGGAATAGTTTTTTTGCAGATGCACCAGTTGATAGCTACCTGCGAAACAGTCTTGTTTCTGAATGCCGCTATTTCTCGCAAACACTCCAAAAGCGATCGCATTCCCGGAAGTAGCTGCTTGCACGCCAAACCTCGGATACCTTTAGGAAGAGAGCCGTTTTCGGAGTATTTACCCGTCAGCAACCCCAAGGCTAGAGGACTGTAAGCAATCAATTTTATCCCCAATTCATCGCAAACATCTTTCAATCCGAGTTCTGTCACCGGATAGGTAGAAAGTAGCGAATATTGCACTTGTAAAGTAACAATAGGAATTTGGCGATCGCTAAATTTCCCATGCACCCATTTCAGCCGTTTCGGCCCGTAATTAGACAAGCCCACTCCCTTGACCAATCCTTGCTCGTAAAGGTCAGCCAAACCGTCTAAAAGCGCCCCCTCTTGCCAAGGAGCGTAATTGGCTGTAGACCAGTGCATTTGTACCAAATCTACATTTTTTCCGAGGCGCGCAGCAGAGGCTTTGCAAGCCGATATCATTGATTGTCGCGTCAGTCTCCAAGGATAAGCAGCCAGTTTTGTCGCAATACAAATACTGTCTTTATTTTTATCTTGATATTGTTGATAAAACTGCCCCAAAAGCTGCTCGCTGCGTCCGTTTAATTTCCCTGTTCCGTAAGAGTCGCCGGTATCGAATAAAGTGACGCCGTTACTAACACAAAGATTGAAAACGGCTTGCAATTCCTCGTCCATACTTTCATTGTAGCCCCAGAGAAATCTGTTGCCCCAGGCCCAAGTGCCACAGCCCATTTGTGGAAGTAAAAGTTTTTGGTTAGTTTGCATTTTTATTTATGATTAATGATTGATCTCGCGGTAAGGTGCGCATTGCGCACCCTACTTTTTAATTATTTTACGTGGTTGGTAATGGCGAAGGTTGGCTGTTTTTAGTAGGTTGCTCTGGCTTAGCTTTCGGGTCGGGTTTGGGTGGCGCAGGCGGAGGGAAAGTCGCCGCGCGTCTGGGTATTTGTAGCGCTGTTCGGAATGCAGAAGACGGGAAGAAAGCACTAAATTGAGAAAGTCGATGGGCGAGGGGTTCTGGTGCATATTCCCACAAGCTTTCGTAGTAGAAGAAAGCGACGCCTAAGCCGTATCCTTGGACTGCTTGCACCTGAGATTTAATTTGGTGAATCGGCACTGGGTTATTCCTCAAACCTGTCATAATCCCAACTCCGGTGGGAATTTTTTGCTGTGCTTCTTGCATTTCTGGACGGTTAATCTTGTCCACAAATGATTCTAGATTGGGACGGTACACTTGCACGATTAGCTCGTCGGCAATATCCAAACGCACCCAAGCCAGCCAATCTTGCAGGTGATGTTTGTAAGCAAAATCGTAATAATTGGGAGAAATCGAGAAAATTGCATTGGGTTTGACTGCTTTGACGGCTTGATTTAGCTGCGACATAAAAGCCGTAATTTTATTGGCTCGCCACTGCACCCATGCTGGATTTTGAAAATCTTTGGGCGGAGCTTTTTTTGTTTCTTTGGTATACAAAGCAATTGTGTAGTCATCGTAGCCAAATTCTGCCGGCAAACTCATGTGGTCGTCAAATTGAATGCCGTCGGCGTTGTATTGAGTGGTGATTTCTAGTACGAGTTCGGTAATGAATTGCTGGACTTCTGGATGAAAGGGATTGAGCCAAACTACTTCCCCGCCCGCGTCGTTTGATGTTTGGCTGCCGTCCTGTTTTTGGGTCAGCCACTCGGGATGATTTAAGGCTAATTCTGATGTGGGGGGAGCCATGAAACCAAACTCAAACCAAGGAATCACTAACAGGCCTTGGCGGTGAGCTTTATCAATTAAATCGGCGAGCATATCTTGTCCGTCTAACCCTCTGTAAACAAAGGGTTGAATGTCTCTTTGCTGCGCTACATAGCTGGGATACATTGCATAGCCTGAATTCCAGACTACGGGATAAATTGTGTTGAAATTTAACCGCTTTAATTGGCTGACAGCATCTCCTAGTTTGCGACGATCTCTGAGGATGTCTTTGTCGTTTGTCGTCATCCAAACGCCGCGAATTTCCTGGCGGGGTTGCTGGGCGATCGCAGGAATGAAGTTGTTCGCCAGCAATACTATAATGAATGAGAGGGCAAACAGAAGCGGGAAAAGAGTTTTTATCGATCGCTGCCAACTGCGCGGAATGATGCGTAATGTCATAGTTTTGAATGGTGAGTTAGCTATTGAAACACACCCCGGCATAATTTGGTGATAAAATTTGCTCGCTCTACAGTCTACAGCCATTGGCGCTGAATGTGGAATCGGTTAAGTGCAATAGGTGGATTGATGTTATGCGATCGCAACTGAGCGAAGTATAATCTATGAGACACAGAGTAGATGAGAGCATTATGTCAAAGTGCTGGGAAATCATTCATTACGCACTGCAAGCTCTCCTTACCGGACAGTGTGGCCCAAGGAGTGCGAGTGCTGTACAATATCGCTGCTGGAATATTTCGATCGAACATCTGTAATTGTGAAACATTTAGTGTTAATTGGTGGCGGTCACAGTCATGCTATTGTATTAAAAATGTTCGGCATCAAACCGCTGCCTGGAGTGCGTTTGACTCTGATTAGCGATGTCCTGCACGCGCCTTATTCGGGAATGCTGCCGGGGCACGTTGCCGGGTTTTACGGTTATGATGAATGTCACATCGATTTGCGATCGCTCGCTGAATTTGCTGGATGTCAAATATTGGTCGATCGGGCGATCGCGATCGACTTTAACAAAAACTTAGTTATTTGTCAAACTCACCCTTCGGTTAATTTTGATTTGCTTTCTGTGGATATCGGCAGCACTCCCGCGACTTTATCTGTACCGGGTGCGGCAGAATATGCAATTGCAGCTAAACCCGTACCGGAGTTTTTAGCTAGCTGGAATCAGTTGATACAATCTAGGCAAAATCATCCCGATAAACCGCTGCGGATTGCAATTGTCGGTGGCGGTGCAGGTGGGGTAGAATTAGCATTAAATATGCAATCTCGATTGGGGAAGGAAGAGGGGTTCGGCAACGGATTCTGTAACGGATTTAACGGATGGATATTAAGGTACACCGAAAGACATAAAAGAGAAAAGGGAAGGGGGAAGAAAGAAGAATTAGAAATTCATTTGTTTCACAGCCGCGCTGAATTGATGCAGGGACACAATCAGCGGGTGCGTCGCCGCCTTAAAGAAATTCTGATTAATCGTGGCGTTAAAGTGCATTTGCAGGAAAAAGTCTGTGCAGTAAAAAAGATTGAGAGAGAAACCAACCCTCAATTCCCTACCAATTACCAAATTTCCTGTAAATCAGGTTTAGAATTAGAGTGCGATCGCATTTTTTGGGTAACACAAGCATCGGCAGCCCATTGGATCGGAGAATCCGGTTTAGCAGCCGATTCAAACGGCTTTATCCAAGTCAACGATTGCCTGCAATCAGTCTCTCACCCCAACGTATTTGCGGCTGGAGATATCGCAGCGATGGTTAATTATCCCCGTCCCAAAGCAGGCGTGTTTGCCGTGCGTCAGGGCAAACCGCTGTTTGAAAATTTGCAGCAGTTTTTATTGGAAAAACCCCTGAAACCCTTTGCACCGCAGGAAAAATATTTAGGGTTAATTGGTACTGGGAATAAAAGGGCGATCGCATCTCGCGGATCTTTCATGTGGGAATCGGCGCTGCTGTGGTATTGGAAAGATTGGATCGATCGCCAATTTATGCAAAAATTTAGCAATCTGCCCAAAACCCGCAATACCAAATAACAATACATTCAGATATTCTCCTCTCCTCCTCTGCGTCCTCTGCGGTAAACAAAAAAAGTCTTATTCAAAAACCCTTTAAGCTTGCTATAGTAATATCAGAAGTAAACAAAACTAACTATGTTCCGAAAAATTGGATTTTGGCTGCTTTGGATTGCATTTACCACCTACGCCTTTGTATTTGCACCACCCGACAGCCCAGAAACCATCACACTAATTACCAATCTTTCCACAGGCAAAATAGCAGACATCAACCCTTTAATTGTAGCGTTGTTCAACATCATGGGAGTATGGCCGCTCATCTACTGTTGCCTCTTATTTGCTGACGGCAGGGGCCAGAAAATACCTGCATGGCTATTTGCCACTTTATCCTTTGGCGTCGGCGCCTTTGCCTTGCTGCCTTATTTAGCCCTGCGCGAACCTAATCCAGAATTTAGCGGTCATAAAAATATCTTTTTAAAGATATTAGACTCCCGTTTTACTGGAATTTTCTTAACATTAGCTGCTGTTGGTTTAGTTGTCTTTGGCTTGACAAAAGGCAATTGGTCGGATTTTATTGCACAGTGGCAAACCAACCGTTTTATCCACGTAATGAGTTTAGACTTTTGTATGCTTTGCCTACTATTTCCTGCCTTATTAGGAGACGATATGGCCCGCCGAGGAATGCAGAATTATACAGCATTTTGGGCGGTAACATTAGTGCCGCTGTTCGGGCCGCTGGCTTATCTGTGTACGCGCCAACCCCTGCAGGAAACTCATACTGAAACTGTTACAAATTAGACAGCCATGCAGCGAATCCTCAGTTTAATATAGGAATCAATCACAAGTAATCAGACAAGAAACAGGCAAGACGCTTGTTTCACAATAAGTAAGTTTTATTGTGGACCATGGCTCTGAGCAATGCCCATGAAAAACTGATTACAAATCGTCCCAAATCTGTGTATTAATTTAATTAATTATCTCCTAATCGCTAACAAATGAAAAAGTTTCCTATCGTTGGCATCACAACATACAACCGCTGTCCAGCAGGCGAATACCGCTTAAATGGAACTTATATTGATGCAGTTCAGGCGGCTGGTGGCATTCCGATTTTACTGCCGCCCAATCAATTAGATCCGGCTAGTATTTTGGATGCAGTAGATGGTTTGATTTTTTCCGGGGGCGGAGATATCAACCCAGAACTTTATGGCGGTTATGTCGATCGCACAGTTTACTCGGTTAATGCAGAACGCGACAATTTTGAATTAAGCTTAGCAAAGCTAGCGTTGAAGGCTGACATACCTGTGTTGGGGATTTGCCGGGGAATGCAAATCCTGAACGTAGCCAGCGGCGGCAGTTTGGTGATTCACGTACCGGATGCTTACGGAGATGAGGTTAATCACGGATCGGGAATTCCCCCGCGTGCGATCGAGCATACCATTGAAATTGAGCCAAACAGTCTGCTAGCAAAAATTATGGGAAAAACTTCAACAACAGTTGTTTCCTGGCATCATCAAGCTGTGCGGAAGGTAACATCCGATTGGCAAATAGTAGCCAATGCACCTGACACTTTGGTAGAAGCAATGGAACACTGCTCTCACCCTTGGATGATAGCAATTCAATGGCACCCGGAAATGTCGCCAAACTGTTCGTTTAACTCTCGAATTTTTCAGGCTTTCGTAGAAGCAGCAGCTTCAAGATTTATGAATTCTACCAAGTCAGCATCACAGGCAATTCCTACATTTTTATAGTCACTTATTCTTGATAGTCTGTATCTATTTCAATATCCAGGGTATCTTCATCTATTCTGACATACAGAACATTCGGGCGACAGCAAACCTGACAATCTTCGATATAAGATTGCTCCATACCACCGCTAATATCAACAAACGTTGTACTCGGTTCGCCGCAGAAAGCACAGTAATATTCAGCCGTTGTTTGCATCTTTTTCGCACTCTCTTTTTGTGACTTCGTGGCGGTAGCGAAACATATCTGTTAACCGCATTTCCACCCACCAACCTAACAACAAATCGACAATCGGGCCGCCCGGTATTGAAAATGCGATCGCATCTGTCAATCTAGTTTTGCCATTTTCTGAGGTAAACTCGTGTCGGTGAACCCAACGTGCCATTGGGCCCTCAGTTTGTTCATCAACAAACAAGCGATATTGTTCGCACCGAGTGTGAGTCGCCACCCATTTTACAGGAATCGGCCCCAATAACAGGCGAAATTCTGATACAGCACCCACATCGAGTCCCCCTTCGCGGCGAATGATTTTCACCGGTTGCCAAGGCGGAGTCAAAAGTTGCAGAATGTCCGGCCTTTCGTGAAAGTTCCAGACTGCTTCAACGGTGGCATTAATCAGCGACGAATATTTAAAATTGGGCATTGTATCGTTTGGCTAGACAGTTAAGTGCGATCGCGTTTCAGCATTTGCAGTATTATCCTCTGTATCAGTACAAACAGCAACCGTTAGTTTTAATCTTTTGCATCCCGCTATTTCCTAAGTCGTCAACTGCAAATCCTTCGTCCTAAAATGACTCATCGCCTCAGCCAAATGCTTCTTCAAAGTCGCCTCCGGTAGCGGCCCTTTTAAATGACTCCAAGGCAAAACCTGATCCAATTCCCACTCTTGAAAAACATAAAAATCCATCTCAGGCAACTGTCCCCGCAACTCCTTAAATGCCCGTCGATAACTGCCCAAAGTATCGCCGTAATGCCGAACTAATTCCAACAGCCGAGACAACCGCCGATCGCCCCTAGAGAGCAACCCCTGAATCACAGACCAGTTATAGCTTTCAGGTCTAAATTCTAAACCTAACTTCCGCAATTCTTTATCTAAAAACTTCAGCCTCTTCTCTGCATCTTTATTGACTCCAAACCACTGAAAAGGAGTGTGAGATTTCGGGACAAAAGTGCTGCATCCCAGAGTTAACCGCAAACCGGGAACAGCTTTTCTAATCGCCCGCATCATCGCCACCGTCTCCTCTAAATCCTCCATTTCTTCACCTGGAATTCCCGCCATCCCGTAAAGTTTAATTCCCTTTAATCCGCCAGCCTTAGCATTGATAGCAGCTTGAATAATTTCGTCATTTCTGAGTTTTTTGTTAACGATTTTGCGGAGGCGATCGCTCCCGCTTTCCACGGCAATCGTCACAGATTTGCTGTCTCTGTTTGTCAAAATTTCTGCTAGCTTAACTGTCACCGTATTCGTCCGTACCGAAGAAAGACTCAAGCGCACGCCGTCGTATTTCGGATGATTCAAATGAGCCAGCAACGCTTCAAATTCCGGGTGCTGAGTCACCGAAGCACCCAACAAACCCAAACGATTAGTCACAGCTAAACCGCGATCTATCGCCGGAATTAACGAATCCTCCAAACTCGCCGTTCTAAACGGCAAAGTCAGATAACTTGCCAAACAAAAACGGCACATTTCTGGACAACTACGAACCACTTCCACCATGTAAATATTTTCCCAAGCCGCTTTTTCCGTCACTACAGTGGAAGCAGATAAAGTATTGCCGCGATACGTCTGTTTTTCAACCATACTGGGAATTCCCAAATCAACAGGCTGAATCGATTTAATCCCCTCAGTCGCATCCAGATAAGTTACTTCGTACAAACTGGGGACGTAAACTCCCGGAACTTGGGCTAAATGCCGCAATTGAGTTTTTCTGTCGGCGGTACGGACTTCTTTACAAGCATCAATAAAATTGTCTATGAGATGTTCGCCATCTCCCAGCAAAATCACATCAAAAAAATCGGCAAAAGGTTCGGGATTAGCCGTAAAAACCGGGCCACCGCCGAATACTATCGGATGATTATCAGTTCGTTTTGACGCCCAAATCGGAATTTCTAGAGATTCCAATAAATTGAGAATATTTACATAGTCTAGTTCCCAAGAAAGCGAAAATCCCAGTAACTCTGGATGTCGGGGAAGTGGTTCGCGAATATCAGTAAATAAACGACCTACTTCAATATCCGATCGCACCGCCAAAGTTGCCCATACTATCTGATAGCCGAGACTGGTAATACCCACCGTGTACTCGTTGGGAAAAGCAAAAATAGTCGGGATAGCGTCAGCATCGGGCGTTGCTGGGGCAAATAGTAAGCGTTCTTGAGCAAATGGATTAGGAGTCATCCGATTTTAGATTTTAGATTTTAGATTAGGTAATTTATCCCACGGATAAATCCGGGAGTTTGTGACCAAATTGCTTTTGATGGAGATCGAGTTTAGCCTTAGCAATAAAAAATATAATTATAGCTCATAAATGACTCTAACTTTAAGTTGATACCTATACCTTCTGACAACAGACAACCGACAAATGACCGAAAACAATTGGTGGCGAGGCCCCTGGCTTCTTTAGTGGATAAGCAAAAAAAAGCTCCGCACCCGATAAACCTGAGAACGGTACAGCGGGTGCGCGGGTTAATCTAAAATCTAAAATCTAAGATCTAAAATTGATTGACTTCTTAAAAGTTACTCTGAAATAGAATCGCGATCGTCCTGAGTTCTCGGAGTAGTCGGAGTAGGCGGTGCACTGTGAAAAGTTGCAATCAACAAACAGATAATCCCAGCATTAATAAACACATCCGCCAGATTAAATACGGGGAACCGAATTATCCGAAAATCGATAAAATCTACAACATGACCCGAAACAAATCTATCTATGCCGTTCCCCAGTGCTCCCCCCAAAATCAAACCGTAGCCAGCTTGTTCCCAGCGGTTAATTCGCGGCCCGAACCAAGCCAGCACAATCAATCCGACACTAACGCCCAAAGACAGCCACCGCAACCAATTCGCCCCGCCATTGCTGAACAGACTAAAAGCCGCACCGGTATTAACAACATAAGTGAAGTGAAACACTCCGGGTAACAGCGGCTGCGTCTGCGGAGGAATCGTCAATTCAAAATTTTGCACCACCCAAAACTTAGTCAGGTGGTCTAAAACTAAACTGATAACAGCAGCAATCCAGAACAAGGGATTTCTTTTAAAACGCATGAATTAGGCAATTGAATAGGGGGCATCGCGCATGGGATAATTTACTCAAATTTCGCTGGTTTTTGTCAGCAGAATGCAGTGCAGCAAAGCAATCCCAGCCGCAGCGAGATGACTCTCCCGTTGGGCAATGATAGTATAACCTTATTTGACACAACAACCAATCCCCGATTACCGATTACCAATTCCCCATTCCCAATTCTCAATTCCCGAATTAATAAAACATCAAGCGGCGTAAAGTAAATGACAGCACTGCGATCGCACAAACTACCGCCAATTGTCCCGGCAGGGGATAAACCGAATATTTAAGAATCTCATCAAATAAAGGTGTTTTTTTTGCCGGAGGTAGCCAGTAAGTAAAAATTAGATAAATTAAGCCGATCGCGTGAACAGTGAACAAACCGCACAAACAGCTAAAAGCCATAGATTCCAGCCGCGAAGCTACCTTAAAAGCCACCCAGCCGCACACCCAAGCACCAGGCACAAAACCCAGCAAATACCCAAAACTCGCTTCTTTGAGATAACCGATGCCGCCGCCTTGAGAAAAAACTGGCCACAAAGTTAATCCTAATGCCAAATAAGCAATTTGCGAGAGAGCCGCAGCATTTTTCCCCCCCATGCAGCCTACTAGCAAAACGGCGCCAATTTGATAGGTAACACCTAAAGAGTACGCCTGAAGTCCTCGATCGTCCCACAACCCAATCGGAATTGTGACAGATGCAGGCAAAAAAGTGCCTCCTATCGTCAGCAGCAAACCAATAACAGCCCAGATTAATTCAATAGGAGCAGGCATTATCATCAAACGGCATTCGTCAGAAGGTATAAGGCAGAAGGCATTTGTCAGAGGCAAGCTTCAATGCCCGCAGCTTTTAAATTCTTAATACTAGCACTACTGTCAAAATAACCACCATTGTATGGTTTTCTGGTTCTCAAGCCTCGATCTTGTGATAATTTAATCGGGAATTTTTCGCGATCTGGCGATCGACTGCTTGTTCCCGTAGCTATTTTTCTGCCCGATATCTTATAAACTCACAATTGTCAAGCTCATTAATAACATTAATAATATTAATTAATATTAAATGACCATTAAGTGTAAAGATTCTTAACCTAACCTTTACTTTTGCGCGCTATGCTGATGCGGGACACCCATATAACGATCGCAGATTTTGTATACCTATGCTTTTTCGTCTCAACTTGATTAATCCAAACCGTTTGACTACTGCAATTTCCGCTACGGCGATCGCCCTCAGTTTAGCAGCTTGCGGCGGCGGCAGCACAACCACAGGCAGCAGCCCCAGCCCCGGCGACACCGCAGCATCTCCCGGCGCTTCCCCCGTTGCAGCCACCGGCACAGCGGAAAACACCAAACTCGCCCTAGCCTCAGACGTAGCCATCACCGCAGCCGGCGCCTCATTCCCCGCCCCCCTGTACCAGCGTTGGTTTCAAGACTTCAACAAAATCAACCCCAAAGTACAAATTAACTATCAATCAGTAGGCAGCGGCGCCGGAGTCGAACAATTTACCAAAGGCACAGTAGACTTTGGGGCCAGCGACACCGGCATGAAAGACGACGAAATCGCCAAAGTTCCAGCCGACAAAGGCGTAATCTTGCTGCCCATGACAGCAGGCAGCATCGTCATCGGCTACAACCTGCCAGACTTAACCGAACCATTGAAACTACCACGGGACGTTTACGCAGATATCTTCGCCGGTAAAATTACCAACTGGAACGATCCCAAAATTGCAGCCGCCAACCCGACCGCTAAATTGCCAGACCAAGCCATCACCATCGTCCACCGTTCCGACGGTAGCGGTACCACCGCCGTCTTCACCAAACACCTGAGTGCCATCAGCCCCGACTGGAAAACGGCAGTAGGCGACGGCAAAACAGTACAGTGGCCCGTAGGCGTAGGCGCAAAAGGCAACGAAGGCGTCACAGCCCAAATACTGCAAACCGCAGGCAGCATCGGCTACATAGAATACGGCTATGCCAAAAACAACAATGTCAAATTTGCATCTTTGGAAAACAAAGCAGGCAGCTTTGTCGCACCTACCGACGAATCAGCTTCTCAAGCTTTAGCAACTGTGCCGATGCCGGAAAACCTGCGAGCATTTATCGAAGACCCCGAAGGCGCTCAATCATATCCAATTGTCACCTACACTTGGATGCTGGTCCCCAAAACAGTTACTGACCCCAACAAAGCCAAAACCATCGAGGCAATGGTTGAATACGGCTTGAATGAAGGTCAAAAAGTTAGTTCCGAATTGGGCTACGTTCCTCTACCTCAAAACGTTAAAGAAAAAGTAGCCGCGGCCGCTGACGGCATCAGCGCAGACTACAAGATTGAGGTTGCCAAATAGTAACTGTTGACTGTTGACTGTTGTCCGTTGTCAGAGGGAAAAAAGCCCTTCGGCATTGCGCGTGCAGGTAAAAATCAGCAAGAATGAAGAGAGATATTTCTGTGGGGCGGGTTTTACCAGAAATATTTGTTAAAAAGTCAGGGGATTAATAAATCCGCCCCTCTTCTATGTAACAATCGGTGCATCTGTGTAGGGGTGGGTTTGACCAGAAATACTTGTTGAAAAGTCAGGGAATTAATAAACCCGCCCCTCTTTGATTTTATTTATGGTCTTTCTTTCTGCTTCGTTATAGCTTTTTCCGAAACAGGCTATTTTCGGCTACTATATATTTGGTTTTTTTTTCTATGATTTCAGATAATAACAGCGCTCGATCGCAGACCCGATCTCGCTCTCAAGCCGAAAAGTCCTTAGACCAAGGCTTTATCTGGCTGACGCGGATTTTGGGCATAGGAGTTGGTGTAATTTTGCTGGTAATCGCGCTCACCGTTGCTTATCGGGCTTTACCGGCGATTCAACAGTACGGTTTGGGCTTTCTGTTTGGCAGTAGCTGGAATCCGGTTAAAGAAGAGTACGGTGCGCTGCCGATGATTTACGGGACGATCGTCAGTTCGGCGATCGCGCTCTTAATTGCAGTACCATTAGGAGTAGGGACTGCCATTTTCTTGAGCGAGGACTTTCTGCCGCTGCCAGTGCGTACAGCTTTGGTTTTTTTAGTAGAACTTTTAGCCGCCATTCCCAGCGTAGTCTACGGTTTGTGGGGAATTGCCGTATTGATTCCCATGATTACCACTCTCGGCAAGTTTCTCAACGGCACTTTCGGATGGCTGCCGATTTTTAGCACCCCGCCAGTGGGCCCGGGAATGTTACCAGCCGGAGTAATTTTGGGAATCATGACTTTGCCCATTATTACTGCTATCTCCCGCGACTCTTTGGCAAGTCTCCCCCCCGACTTGCGGCAAGCATCTCTAGGTTTAGGAGCTACTCGCTGGACAACAATTTTTAGAGTGCTCGTACCGGCGGCTTTTTCCGGCATTGTCGGCGGAATTATGCTTGGGCTCGGTCGCGCTATGGGAGAAACAATGGCTGCAACTCTGTTAATTGGCAATTCCAATCAGTTAAGTCTTTCTGTGCTAGCTCCGGCAAATACTATTGCTTCTCTGATGGCAAATCAGTTTGCAGAAGCCTCCGGGTTGCAAATAGCAGCTCTGATGTACACTGGGCTAATTCTGTTTATTATGACACTGATTGTTAATATTTTGGCAGAGTGGATTGTTTCTCAAGTAAGAGCGAAATACAACTAGAAGTTTGCCGCCATTTCCTACATAGTTTTAGTTTATGTCAAATAGCGTCTCCGATGAGAATCCTTTGGTATCGAAAACAGGCAGTTTAAAGAAGGTTAAAAATAGCCCGCAAGCGCTGTTTAGTCTGGCGATGACTGTACTGGCTGGAGCTAGTCTGGCCATCACTCTGCTACCTTTGTTTGCAGTGCTTTCCTACGTCACAGTACAAGGTTTCAATCGCCTGAATTTAGACTTGTTTACCAAGCTGCCACCGCCACCCGGACTATCGGGAGGCGGTATTGCTAATGCAATTCTCGGTACATTGATGACGGTGGGAATTGCTTCTTTAATTGCTGTTCCTTTTGGTGTATTGGCAGCAGTTTATTTGTCGGAGTTCAGCAGCGGCCAAGTAGCTCGCTGGGTACGCTTTGCTACCAATGTCCTCAGTGGCGTTCCTTCGATTATTGCCGGGGTATTTGCCTACGGTTTGTTCGTGGTAAATATGGGAGGTTTTTCGGCAATTGCAGGGGGTGCGGCGCTGGCTGTGCTGATGTTGCCCACGATTGTGCGGACTACTGACGAAGCTCTACAAATCGTCCCGCAAGATATTAGATGGGCGTCGGTTGGGGTGGGTGCTTCTAATTATCAGACGGTGTTGCAGGTGGTTTTGCCTGCGGCAATTCCGGCTATTTTAACGGGTGTGACACTGGCAATTGCTCGCGCTGCTGGAGAAACTGCTCCTTTGATTTTTACGGCGCTCAATTCGCCTTTTTGGCCGGCAGGATTTGATAAGCCAACTCCGAGTCTTTCGGTTTTGGTGTACAACTTTGCAACGGTTCCTTTTAAGGCACAGAAAGAATTGGCCTGGGCGGCATCTTTGATTTTGGTGATTATGGTTTTGCTGACGAGTATTCTTTCTCGCTGGGCTACTCGCCAAAAAGTTTATTGAAGGAAGAAGACCCTGAGACTTGGGGAATTGATAAAAAGAAGGAACAAGGAAGATTTTACCTATCTCCAACTCGATCGCTCTCATCTTCTCCTTATTTTGTAAAATTCGATTGGATACTTACCTGTATGATGATGGATTTAGACAAGCAAACGGAAACAGTTTTACGGACAGAAAATATCAATATTTTTTACGGCGCTTTCCACGCGGTTAAAAATGTTTCAATGGAGATTCCTAAAAATCGCATTACTGCCTTGATTGGGCCGTCTGGCTGCGGCAAAAGTACAATTCTGCGATGTTTTAACAGGCTCAACGATTTAGTTAGCGGTTTTCGTTTAGAGGGTAGGATTGATTACCACGGTCAAAATCTTTACGATCCTGATATTGATGCTGTGGCGGTGCGCCGCAAGATTGGGATGGTGTTTCAAAAGCCGAATCCTTTCCCGAAGTCGATTTATGACAATATTGCTTACGGTGCGAGGGTGAACAATTATAAGGGGGATATGGATGAGCTGGTGGAAAAATCGCTCAGCCAAGCTTATTTGTGGGATGAGGTGAAGGATAAGTTGAAGCAAAGCGGTTTTTCTCTTTCGGGCGGCCAGCAGCAGCGTTTGTGTATTGCTAGGGCGATCGCGATTAATCCTGATGTAGTGTTAATGGATGAACCTTGCGCTTCTCTTGACCCGATTTCTACGATTAAGATTGAGGAGTTGATGCGGGAACTCAAGGAAAAGTATACGATTGTGATCGTTACTCACAATATGCAGCAGGCTTCTCGGGTTTCTGACCTGACTGCTTTTTTCAATGCTAAACTTTCTGACGATGGGAAGCGGTTTGGCTATCTTGTGGAATGTGATAAGACTGAGGTAATTTTCCAAAGTCCAAAGGAAGAGTCTACTTTAGATTATGTGAGCGGCCGTTTTGGTTGATTCCCCGATAAGTTGAAACAATCGGGCTACACAAACTCTCGTCCCTCTCTAAGGGATGAAAAGAATTTAATTTGCTGAGTATGGTAACGACAAAAAAAACTGCGTAAAAGTTTTGTCAATTTAGAATCCCGCTTTCTTGGAGAAAGCGGGATTCTGGATTTTATGATTAAAAACTCGATCGTACTTTTTGCAAATACAAGCCACTGATTTTTGTGAAGAAATGCTCGAAGAGTTCACATATTCTTCATCCAATGCTTTAACAGGTTTTCTTTTACCATGTTTTGGCGCATAACTTCGAGCAAGTATTCCTGAGCTTGGTCTTGGCTTAACCTTTTTACTTCTTCGCGCAGCACTTGAAGTTTGAACTGCTGTTCCATGCTGAGGCTGGTTGTAGGCATATCCATAAATCGCTCCTCCAGTTTGCTGAGATTGATGCGAAATTGATCGGAATGACGTTTCGCAGGATTTGTTGTGTCTCCTACATTGTAAACTATCATAACATTCACTTGACAATATGTCCAAAGTAGACATTTTGAGACTAATTTGTGTAGCAAAAGTACATCTAAGTGGGGGGAGCTCTATCATAAAAAGGCGTCAACACCGGGAAGCATAAGCCAAAGGAGCTAGTTCGTATGGATGCAATGGAGTTTTTTCAAAGCAGTGCTGGGGAGTGGCGTTCTCAGCGCAGCACTCACCACCTCGCTTTCCGCCAAGCGGAGATTGGGGATTCAAATATTCAGGTAACAGCCCTAGCTGCCGATGACGCTAGAGTCGCGGAGATTTGCAAGATGCACGAAGTCGATCCGAGCCGGGCGGCTGGGGGGGCTTTTGTGACATGGCACGGCTCGATGGCGTGGGATAAGGATGATGAGAATCATAAAGGGTCTACGGTGTTCGCGATCGTCCCCGATCCTGAAAATCCCCGGCAGGGCTTGATGTTGCGCGAACGAGGCTATGCGGAAATTGTGCCTGTGGCTGGCCGTTTTGAGATGGATGATGAGGATGGGCTGCTGCTGATTACGGAATACGAGACGATGAGTTCGATCGAGCGTTTTTGGTTTGCTAATCCGAACGTGCGGATGCGGACGAGTACCGTAAAGCGCTTTGGCGGTTTCAGCACATCGACTTTTTGTACCGAAATTCGGGTGCAACCAGACTCGGATGCAACATCAGAAGCAGCAGCAGATCAAGTACCCGCCAGCGAGTTTTATTCGGCTCTGGGCTGGTAATTTAGTCATTAGTAATTAGTCATCGGTCATAACTTTGGCTTCGTTTCCAGACTCAGCCTGGGAATCAGGGTCTCAGGCTCTGCCTCCGGTTAGATTAGACGAGGCAGAGCCTCTCAAGTGGCCTTCCCAGCCAGAGACTGGAAGGGTGATTGCTAATTACTGACTACTGACTTCCCCAAAGTCAACAAATGTTACAGATTGTTGCAAAAATTCAGGAAAATCAGATTTAGATTGCGGGAATCCCCTAATCTGTATGTTGGTTAGTTGTATCCGTTATGCTGGCAGCTCACGGTGTCAACTATTTCTGAAATTTGAGATAACGGAGATTTTAACGTGGCGCTACCTTTGATAAACTACGCCCCCAAAAGCCAAAACCAGCGCGTAGCTGGTTTTGAAACAGGGAGCGACGAGCAGCCCAGAATTTTCACAACTGAAAATGTGCTCTCGTCTGGAGACATGGAAAATTTGATTTGGGCTGGATATCGCCAGATTTACAGCGAACACCAAATCCTCAAGAGCAACCGCCAAAAGTCTTTGGAGTCGCAACTCAAGTTCGGCCAAATTACGGTGCGAGACTTTATTCGCGGTTTGGCGACTTCTTCTCCTTTCCTAGAGCGGAATTACCAAACTAACAGCAACTATCGGTTTGTGGAAATGTGCGTGCAGCGCATTTTGGGCCGGGATGTGTACAGCGAGCGCGAAAAGATTGCTTGGTCGATCGTGGTAGCAAATAAGGGGCCTCAAGGCTTTATTGACGAGTTGGTCAATAGCGAAGAGTACCTGGATAAGTTCGGCTACGATACCGTACCTTACCAGCAGCGCCGAATTTTGCCTCAGCGAGTTGGAGGAGACACTCCTTTCAACTTGAAAACGCCCCGCTACGGTGAGTACCACCGTTCGCAGCTTGGCTTCCCGCAAATCATCTGGCAAACAAGTGTCCGCCGTTTTGTTCCTCAAGAACAGCAGGCTAAGGCTGGCGATCCGTCGAACTATTTGGGTATGGCGCGCAATATGCCGCTGCCTGCTACTGCGCCGCAGCGCGTGCCTCTAGCTAATATCAATATCGAGACGATGGTTCCCCGTCGCCGGTAATTGATGCTGCCCTGATGCGATTATTTGTGTCGGGCGATCGACTGAATCGATCGGCTTTTAGGCTGAGAGAGTTTTGAGTCTTGAGTTTTGAGGTTTGAGTTTTTAACTAAACTTGGAATCCAAAACTCAGGGCTCATACTTTTTGGGCAAAGAAGGAAGTTCGGCAACGAGCAATCTACAGGATTTCATATCATGTCCGGTCGATTAACCATGATTAAGCTTTTGCCTCCGGCCACCAATAGAAATGAGTCAAACCACTGATTA
>NZ_JAUBQS010000036.1:0-68199 GCF_036701355.1 Microcoleus sp. Pol12B3 | reverse complement strand
CGCGTCATTTGTTTTCTCACCGGATGGTCTTGGATTTTACATTCTTTATCTCTATCACATCTTTAAAAAAATGGTATAAGTTGACCTGCAAATGCCTAGCTCTGATGAGTTGATAGCGATTGTCGAACGCATTCTCAATGGCAGCCGAGATGAGTCAGAAGTTGCCCAACTGCGGCAGTGGCTCCAAGTCAGTGGCACTACGCTGCAATTCGTCTCTCAGGATGGCAAGTTCAATACGAATATTGGGCAGGTGCAGGGGGGCGAGATTCAC
This sequence comes from Microcoleus sp. Pol12B3, assembly GCF_036701355.1. NCBI lineage: Bacteria > Bacillati > Cyanobacteriota > Cyanophyceae > Oscillatoriales > Microcoleaceae > Microcoleus > Microcoleus sp. Pol12B3. The sequence continues at coordinate 67,928 of NZ_JAUBQS010000036.1, read as the reverse complement.
ATTGGCGATCGCATTTACCAAGTTGACGTTGAAGCACTCCGGGAATTCCTCCAACCGACGACTCCTTTGCCCAACATTGACTGGCACGCTGTCAGTCAAGCGATGCTGGAGGAGCAACTGCGGCTCACCACCAACCCGCTAACCAGTGGCGAGGGGATTAGCTATCGAACCGAGCAGGTGTATGTGCCCTTGGGATTGGTGGAGCGCAAGCGGCAGACTCGGCGAGGGGAGGATGTGTCTCCAGAGCAGGGTTCATTGCTGTACGAAGAAACAGAGATTACCCAGCGCTTTGAACACGAGCAGTTTCTCGAACAGGTATTGCGGCAGGGGCAAAGTCCCAAGAGTCGGGGGAAGCGCCTTGCCATCATTGGGGAACCGGGAGCTGGAAAGACGACGCTGTTGCAGCAGATTGCCCAATGGGTGAGTGAGCAGGGAGAGAGTGTGATCGCGATTTGGGTGTCGCTGGCAGATTTGCGGGGGCAAGAACTAGAAGCGTATTTGTTGGAACGATGGCTGCAAGCGGTTGCCCGGAAGCTGGGGCAAGCGGAAGCCTCTGGACAAGTTAAGGATGCCTTTGTTGCCCAGTTTCAGCAGGGGCGAGTGTGGCTGTTGCTGGATGGGGTGGATGAAATGCAGGTGTCATCCGGCAATCCATTGGGAGAGATGGAGCGACAGTTGCGGATGGGAGGATTGCTCTCACAGGCGCGAATTGTGTTGAGTTGTCGGTTGAATCTGTGGGATGGCCACAATGCGCTCGTCGATACGTTTGATACCTATCGCACGCTGGAGTTTTCTTATCCGCAGCAGGTGGAGCGGTTTATTGGGCAGTGGTTTGGGGCGTTGCCAGAAGGGCAGGGGGTGCAGGCGAAACGGTTGTGTGCGGCGCTGAAGGTATCGGGAAAGGAACGGATTCGGGATTTGATGAAGAATCCGCTGCGGCTGATGCTGCTGTGTTTCAACTGGTATCTAGGGGAGGGAACGCTGCCAGAGACGAAGGCGGGACTGTATGAGCAGTTTGTGGCGGATTTTTATGAGTGGAAGCGAGAGCATTTTTCGACGACGGTGAAGCAGCAGAGGCAGTTGAATGCAGCGTTAGGGGAATTGGCGCGGGAGGCGATTGATAAGGAAGCAACACGATTTCGGCTGCGGCATGAGTTTGTGTGTGAGTTTTTGGGTGAACCGGATGAACCTGATTCGTTGTTTGGGTTGGCGTTGCGGTTGGGATGGTTGAATAAGGTGGGGGTGGAGGCAGAGAATCCTAGGAAGGGGGTGTATGCGTTTTTCCATCCGACTTTTCAGGAGTATTTTGCTGCACTGGCGATTGAGGATTGGCACTTTTTCCTGAATCATATTCCTGAGAATCCCAGTCATCTAGATGCGAATTATCGGATTTTTGAATTCCAATGGAAGGAAGTAATTTTGCTGTGGTTAGGCAGATGTAATCTATCCAAAAAGGAAAAAGAGGCATTCGTATGGGCAATCACAACTTTTGACGAGGGATGTGAGGACTTTTATTGGGAGCAAGCAATTTGCTTGGCAGCAGCAGGGCTCGTAGAATTTAATGAATGTCAGTGGGCTGATGAAATTGTGTCACTGATCGTGGGAAAAGCTTTTGGTTACTTCGATGTAAACCAACAGACTTGGCAGAAGGGTTTTGCTAGTCCCTTTAAAGAGCCATTCATCACTGCATTGCAAGAAACAGATCGCCAACGGTTAATCATTACTTTAAGCAATCTACTTAATCTTAATCTAGAAGATAGAGAATCTCTTTGTGACATTGCAGTTTACTTATTGCAAATTTCACCTAGTAATTCAAAGGCTATTGAGGCTTTAAATAAAATACTGGATTCTAGTACAGCGGAAGATTTTGCTAAACTTGACTACGAACCACCAGATTTTACTGGGGAGAAAGCAGCTTTTTGGTTGTTAAGTAATCAACCAAACCTGACTAACTCAAAAGCTATCAAAATATTGCTTAAAGTACAACACATGAGTTGGGATACATGGCAACGTTTACAAGCTAGAGATCAGAAGGCACTAAAACAATTACTAGACGTTAGCAAGTCACAGCACATTAAACGGGAAGCAGCAGATAAATACAGCTCTAGCCTTCCAAATCTTGGTAAAGATGAAATAACTGCAATAGTTGAACGATTGAAAAGTAAACTTAATTTTCTTGAACAGTGGACAAGTTGGAGTAGAAGGTTCGATCCTCACAATCAGAAATTCTCAGAGTCATTCTCTTCAGAGATGCATTTTATTAGTAATGATCTGGCTAAACTAGAGTTGGAAGTGGATTTCGCTCATTCAGGTGCTATTAATTTTCTGATGGAATTAGCTAATGACAATAAAATCAGGTTAGATAATGATACTCTTTACTGGAAAATCTTAATGATTCTTGGGAAAATTGGTGCTAATGACCAAGAAGTTATTCACTATTTGATTGAAGTTGCAAACCAAGGAGAGGATTTAGAACGTTTTTGGGCTGTTAGAGCTTTAAGAGAAAGCCTGCGAGGAGTTCTGCTGACTACAATAGTACAAGGATTGAAAAGATATCTTCAAAATCCACTTGAAGAAAATGTTTCCCCTCAATTCCCGCTTATTTGCTATGAAATAATTTGGCTCTCCTCTCAAAAAATACCATACCCAGACTTCTACAAAGCTTGGCATACTTAGTTTGGCAAAATCATAGCTCCTCTCCCGATAAATCTCATTCCAAGTAACGTAAGTGCGATCGCCAATGTGAATATCCTGTCCTTGACCAATACAGACGTTATATTTGCCCCGTAAATCTTGGTTGCGATCGGTCATGGCAACTCGAAGCGAGTCAACATCAATCGCCGTCTGCATTTCCGATGCAATCCGCTCAATGATGGGTTTAACTGCTCAGAACTCATCATTACTTAATGTTTGGCGGCAATCGCACTCTTTCGATTGCTCTAATATACTTCCGCAAAAAATGATTTAGAAGCGCTATGCTTTGTAGATTGAAGCATCCCTACGTGTTGCGATCATTTATTATATGTTGCCACTCCTGTTGAATACGCTTCAGTTCTCTTACTGCACCGAGACTTTGAAGGATATTGCAGGCACAAGCATAGTAAATTTGCGCTAAGTCCATGTTGTGAAGGAATTGTTCAAGTCGGGCTAGATGATAGTTCGTTAGCGCTATGTGTTTCATCATGTGGCAATTATTAACGATTTCGAGAGCTTCTTGTAAAGTTTCCCTTGCAATTTCTAGATTGCCAGCATTAATTTCAGCCTCTCCCAACTTGACTAATATCTCACCAATTATTGGAAGAAAAGTAGTATTAGCCAGTTCAGACTCTCCATGTTCAGTTATAAAATCACGATACATTTGCCGTTGAAATTCCAATAGTTTGCGCTGTATATTAGCACTCAAAGCTGCGCTCTGTCGCTTGTTATCCGCTAGAAACTCTGGAAAGTCAAATCCTGTTAACTCTGATGGATTTGGGTAGAGACGTTTGTACTCTGCTTTTGAGTTGAAACTCATCTCATCCAAAATGTCCCCTTCTCGAAAATTACTAATAAGCTCTAATTGGAGATTGCAAAGCTTAACATTAGTTTCATCACTTTGTGTTTGGGCAATTGGGATGGCATTTTTAAAATGCTGTTCAGCTTCTTCTAAATCACCGAATTCAATGCTTATCTCCCCAATGAGGATTAAGCAGGATGCTTTTTCCCCCTCTTCAATAAATGGCAAAAGCTTCTCGCACATGACTTTTAACAACGTCCAGTGTCCTCCCCGTTTGAGATGATCCCTTAATTTCCAAAATCGGTGAAAGGCTTCATCGTAATCAACTATCTGATAAGCAAATGATTTTGTTTGAAAAAAGTCGCGAATTAGGGGATGCAGGCGATAGGTTCCGGGGTTTGTTCGTTGCAACAGGTGCAGATTGAGCAACTCACTGTCGCGGGTTTCTTCCAGAGTCTCCGAGTCTTGGTCAGCCAAGCACTTCTCTACCAGCCACCAGGGAATCGGGGCAGCGGCAAACAGACTTAGCAAATACCCGAGCGGTTTCGCGCTTTCTGACAAGATTTCCCAACTCAACTCAAACGCTGCCGCAACCCCCAATTGCGCCGTCATATCTGCATCCGTTTGACACAATGCCCTTGTTGCTAATCGCTTCTGTTGCAACCGTTGTAGCATTGTTGCCAACAACAAATCGGGTTTGCGAACAAGATACCGTCCTACCAATTCCAGTCCTAACGGCAAGTAGCCCAACTGAGCGCAAAGCTGCTGGGCGCAGTCTCGCTCCATCTGAACCCTATCGCCCCCGACCAGTGACTCCAACAGTTCCAGTGCGGCTGATTCATCCAGCACTTCCAGTTCCAACTGCTTGACAGACGCACCCAACCGCAGACGGGTAGTAATCAGCACCTTGAAGTGAGATGCAGTTGAGGGCGGTAAATAGGGTTTAATCGCGGCGTAGTCTGTAACATCATCGAACACCAGCAGCACTTCCCCAGATTGCCAGTGTCGCCAGCAAAACGTCACCTGCTCTAATAATTCCAAGTCTTCGGATGGATTGAGGTCCAGGAGCGAGCGTCCAAACTGCACAATCTGAGTTCCCACATCCCCGCCTCTTGCCGAGAGCCAGCAAATCCCTGCCGGATAAATGGGCTGGTATTTCAGCGCATATTGTAATGCCAGTTCCGTCTTGCCGACACCACCCATCCCGGCGATCGCAGAAACGGCAACGCGATGACTCTGTTGCAACATCTGATGGAGTTGCGACATAACCTCATCCCGACCAATAAACTCCACCACGCCACTGTAGGGAAGGTTTGCAGGAATTCCAACTGGTTTTGGGTGTTGCTTTTGAACAACCTCGATTAGGGCTTGAATGGCTTCATCATTCCAAGTGACGTAAGTGCGATCGCCAATGTGAATATCCTTACCCTGACCAATATTGACAATTGACTTCCCAAGTTGAAGGGTAATCTTCTCTCCACATTCATGAGCCTGCCGCAAAACTTCAATTGCTTCGTCTATCTTGACTTCTGCAATCAAGTTTTCAACAATATTCTTTAGCTCATCAGAGGTAGACATTAGCTACTCCTTATTGCCACGAGCAGTTATTTGTTATAAACATCACCTATGTGGAAATTGCTGGCTTCATTAATATTAGTAATAAACTTCCCATGTTGATTTATAACATCAGCAATTTTATTAATTTTTTGTGTGGCTTCCGGCTTAACCTCATCCCATCCTTTACCCGGTAGACCTTTACCACCCCGCAGCTTGGCAATCACAAAATCTCCTCCTGTTATATCAAATTGAGGAGTTTGTTCTTTATTCAGCTTTATGGCACTTTCAGGTACTGCTCTGCCCACATGATTCATTAAATTAGAAACGCGAACTTCCGTTTCACCTGGCTTATTGCCTGCACCTTGCAAAGCTTCCAGAAAATGATAAGTGTAGATACTGAGTGAGTCATCTTTTATCCAAGATTTTTGCTCACCTTCGGAAGAGGTAAAAACAACTCTACCTTTACCTTGTTTCAATTCCTCCATCAAACCTTTAGAAGGAGCAACTCGGATAAAATCATCAAATTCTTCATCAAGTTCCAAATCAGCTTCTTTAGAAGTTGCCATACCTGCGGCATGACAACTATCAATGACAACTAACAAACGTTCAGCTTTAATTTCTCGCAATGCCTCAGTGAAGGTTTCTGCTGCTAGTGCAGAACTAGCAATTTTAGTCGGCTTAATATCATTTTGTAGTAAATAATAACGGTTAGTGTTTTTATCTACCCAGCCATGACCCGAGTAGTAAATAAATATAGTTGCATTAGGGTCAGTTCCAGCCTGTTCTTTTAACCAATTTAATCCCTCCAAAATACCTGACTTCGTTGCATCTTGGTTATTCAGAACTCGAATATGCTCTTTGTCATCTATATAAGTACACAGTTCGGGGTCAATTAAAGCAGCATAAATTGCCTGAGTATCTTTTACAGTTACTGGCAGAGACAATTTACTATAAGCTGACTCTCCCACACCAATTAACAGTGCATATCCGTGATTAAATTTCTCGTTCATTTCTATTTTCTCCATCAAATACATTGGTTCCGAGCAAGCTAATTTTTTATTCTTCGTAGCGACTAACGCGAAAAATTACATAGTTGTAAGGTAGCATTTCATATCTATCTGCTTGATGCACGATTGCATCTAGATCCGGTTTGTAAACCCACCGCTTCCAATCAATTGTTATTTCATCAGGTATCTGTGCCGCAATATAATTACCCTCGGCTAGACGACACCCCATCGCGGAATCTTCAAAATCCAAGCCAAGGTAAAATTTCTGGACGGCGACATTTTCATGACGCTGTGCTAATAATTTCACAACTCCCAAGGTGATTTCTGTAAAAGGTGCGATCGCAGGCTGGGCTGTTGTCAATAGTTTGAGTCCACTTTGAAACGGTGAAGATTCTAAAGCTGCTAATATTGCCTGGTCTTCATCATTTTTAACATTCACGGTCGAGCATTCAAAGGCTACTCCTTGAGAACCGACGTTCAACCCAAAAAACACGGGGTAGCCGGCAATACCCGCCGACTGTCCCTCTTGTACCCGATAGGTTTGGCTGAAGCTGACTGACTCTTGCGTCTCGGCTACCTGGTTTCTGGCTGCAAAAGTTATCATGACATTGTGTGTACCTCCGCCGGGATACTTTTCAATGTGCAGGCGATCGAGGCGAATGTTGATGCGACTATTTTTGAGAGTGTAATCCGGTTCAATTGCACTAGGATGTTGGATGAGTAGAGGTTCGATCGAACCAGACTGGCGGGGGGCTATGTAGCCAAATTTGTGGGTTGCGTGCATCCAAGGCTGGTCTTGGACTAAGTTCAAAAACTCCAAAATCCCTTTTTCACCTTGTTCCAGATTAGTATCGGCTGCAACAATACTCTGCACATCGGGGTCTTTCATCTGTTCCAGCTTTACAGCTATCCATTCCGGGTCTTCGGATTCACCGATAACCTTAATATCATCGAATACACTACTCACTACTTTCCTATCTTCCGTATGAAGTATAAATATTTACTAACACGAATTCCTGTATCAGGGTGCTTATATGTCATGTTAGCAGACAAAACGTAGTATGTGTAATAATCAATACGAGTAATTACAGCATTTTTCAGGTTTCTAGCATCTACCTATGTTAAGCAAGATTCATAACCAGCGTCACAAATGAGCTCCTACGAACACTTAAGCGCTATTTTTGACCGGATTGCGAATGGTGAGGAAACCGCAGAGGATATACAAACCATGCGCTCTTTGCTGCGATCGCGTGACGGTCAGAATGTAGTGCAGGTAGGCAATAATATCGTCAATATTGCTGACGGACGGGATTTTCAGATAGGCGATCGTATTTACCAAGGTGCAGATGCTGAAGCCATCAGAGAAGCGTTGCGTTCGGTTCTACAAGAAAAGCAAAAAGCCCAACGTCCCCGTAATGAGAAATTATTGCTGCAAGCTGTGAAGGAAGAAGTTGTTTCCCGACTAAATCAATCTTTGCACAATGCGGTGTGCATAAATTTGGCGAAGGAAGAACAACCAGAGCAGGTAAAGTGTCTTTGGAGTTCAGACATTAGAATTGGGAGTCAACCTAGCAAACCCATTCCTGATTCTCAAACTATTTTGGAAGTATTCGATCGAGAAGAAATTGCAGGTAAATTGCTGGTTTTAGGTAAACCAGGTGCTGGCAAGACAACTACAATGGTAGATTTAGCAAAAGCTTTGATTGGGCGAGCTGAACAAGATGCTGATTGCGTAATTCCAGTGCTGTGTAACCTTTCAGGTTGGAAGGAGGATAAGCAGTCTATGCGTGATTGGTTAGTTTTGGAGGTTAAGTCGAAATATGGAATACGGAAAGATATTGTTGCGAAGTGGGTCGATGATGCTAAGTTGCTGCCGATGTTAGATGGATTAGATGAATTGGAGTCAGTGCGTCAGGAGCTCTGTGTGCAGAAAATTAATGAGTTTTTACATGAGTATCATCCGCAATATTTAGTGGTGTGCAGTCGTCAAGAAGAATACGAGAAAGTTGTTCGAGGGCAATGGCAGCAAGATGTTCAGCAGGGATCTGAAGAAGTTGTATCCCGGCAGGAGACACGCTTAAATCTCAATGCTGCTATTGTGTTAAAAGAACTTACAGATGAACAAATTCAGACTTATTTAGAAGGGATCAATGAAAGAGAAACTTGGAATATGCTGCAACTCAATGCCGAACTATTGAGTCTAGTAAGAACACCTCTATTTTTGTCAGTTATAGGATTTATTTCGGTTCATAAAACCTTGTCTATTCAAGAATTTCAAAACACAATATTAACTGATACACAGTATCAATACCTCTTTGATGCTTACTGGAAAGCTGCTATAGAAAGAGATATTGTAACTTCAGAAATGGAGTTGCAGGGGTGGAGTAGTCGTGCTTATAAAAATAAAAATACTCCCAAGAAACACCAAACTAGAAAATGGCTATGTTATCTAGCAAATCAGTTACAAAGGCAGCATGATACAGAACTTTTAACAGGATTTTTAATTGAAAAAATTCAGCCTGATTGGTTGCCCAATAAAAATAATAGAAAAATTTATGCTTTAGGGGTAGGATGTTTGTTTAGTTTTATTTTTTCTTCAATTATAGCAACAATAATTTTTTTCATTGTTTCCCATTTTATAAATATATTTATAGGTCTAATTGTTTGTCTGATTCTTGGTATTTTTACGGCTATATTCTCTGGCATTTGGGCTTTCTTGACTATTGGACAATCCCCAAAAATACAACCAGTAGAAAACTTGAATATGTCTTTAGGGAGTATGGCTAAATCATTAATCCTTGGTTATTTGATAGGATTTATTACCTGGATTATAACTTTAGTCGCTTTTCCCTTATTCAAGTGGCAACCACCAGCTTTAGGTTTTTTTATGCTTATAACACCTATTCTAGTAAGTATTCAGGAAATGAGGGGCCCGCAACTAAAAATTACAATCGAGCCTAACCAAGGTATCAAAAAATCATTTTACCATGCGATATGTTTTGCAAGTTTAGGAAGTGTATGGCTGGGGTTATCAGTTTATTTGATGAGAGAACAAGCATTTGTTCAGATTATCTCGTTGCTTTTTAATAAATCTGCCACACCAGCATCTGCCATATTATCTTTACCAGATACTGTAGTTATCGTTATTGCAGGAATGTTGGCCGGAACATTCTTTGGACTTACTGAATCAGGTACAGCCTGCATCCAACATTTTATCTTACGCCTTATCCTCTGCTGCAACGGCTATATCCCTTGGAACTATGCCCGCTTTCTTGACTACTGCAAGGAACGTATATTCCTCCAATCTGTCGGTGGACGCTATCGTTTCATCCATATATTATTGCAAAAGCATTTTGCAGAAATGCCATTGGAAAGGTAGACATAATTTATGGAGAGCCTGAGAGATGACGAATCCTGATGAGCTAAGTAGCATTATTGATCGCATTACTACTGCTAAACAAACTGACGAAGATATTGCAATATTGCAGCAGCTACTGAGTTTGAACGATCGCCAACTGTCCATCCAACTAGGCAAGTATAATGTCAATATTACGGAAGGAAAAGAAATTCACATCGGCGATCGCATTTACCAACAGTGGGATAAGGAAGCAATGGAAGCCTTAGTTAAAACCATTCAAGAAACTAGCGGTATTCATCAAAATACTCAGGGTGGGGATGCAGCAGGAAGAGATATTGATAAACGGAATGTTTACGAAAATTGCATATTTATTCAATTAGTAGCTAAAGATAGTAACTTTGACAGCTTTTCTCAAGAATCATTTCAAGATTTAGATTTTTCTGGTATCCCCTCCGAAAGCATCCAAAAAGCATACCAAGATTCCTTACCCCCCGATGCGGATGTATGGGATTTACCACCTCCCAATGCGGATGTATCGGATTTAGCGGGAAATAATATCGCAACAGTCTTAAAAAAACTGAACGAATTTAGGCAGCTTTCGCAGTTCTTTGAACGCTTAAGTCAAGACCAAAATGTACCTGTAGAAATCCGCGATCGAATTGCAAACAAATTTCCATCAAAAAAGTATCCAGAGAAGGGTAAGAATAAATCGTCAACAGATTTTTTTTATAACCAATTAGGGCCACTTAAATCATACCTCATTGCTACACTTGTTCCTGACGATCCCGATGATGAGAAATTCTTGCTAAATGCTTGGTTAATTATGGATGATTCGGTACAAAATTTATCAAAATTTCAGTCCCTGCTTGACCAGAATGAACAACAGGCAGGAAAATTATGTAAGTTGACTCAAATTCCTACAGAACTTAACAACTTTCTCGAAAAAGCTCTTAGGTATCTTATAGGAAGAAAGTATAACTTAACCATAGAAATTTTCTTGCCCTGCCATTTAATGTGTATGGAGATAGATCGTTGGAAAATTACTGACCCAATTGTAGATGACATTACTTTAGGAATTAAGTATCCAGTTCGACTGAGATTGCTAGAACGTCTCAACCTTAAGTATTTGTATTCTTATTTGTCTCAATGGTATCAATCTTGGGATAAGGTTAGGGAGATTTTACAGAATGAGCCTACCCAAGAAAATTTTGAACATCTTCAAGAAATAGAAAGTTTTAACTGCAAGTTATTGAGCAGGAAGTTAAAAGAAAAAATTGGACTGAAAGTTACTTGTACTCATTCTAAATCTATCAGAAAAGATTTATTTAATGCTATCTTAATAGCAACAACGCCTATTGCTATTTGGACAAGAGCTGATATTGCTAATTTGGATCAAGTAACAGCGATCAATGACATCTTAACTTTTAAACCATTATGTAATTTAAGTGAATCAGTTAGACATCATAGGGAAGAGGCTGATAATGCTCAAACAGATGAACATTTAGGGCATCATTTAGCTCTTCTTTGGGAAAATCCTTATCGTTTAACTCCTGATATAATGGTTGAGTTGAACTCGCCCGGACAATAACAATAGATTGGAAATTCAAACATATGACAGACTGGAAAATTTTAAAAGGCAATAACGAACCCCATGATGATATTAATCGTCTTCCTGAACCTCCTAATTGGCGTAATTTTGTCGGGGCAGATGATGCAATAGTTCAAGAAATTGAACAACGCTGGCAAGACTATTGTCAAGGTTTAGATGAAAATACCAGGAATAAGGAAAGAGGGCAAAGTTTTAGAATTCATACCGATAATAGCAACGATCGCAATAGTGTGATTAATATGGTCAATGCTGCCCTGTATTTAAGACGACCTTTGTTAGTGACAGGAAAGCCAGGAACGGGGAAAACTTCTTTAGCTTATGCAGTTGCTTACGAATTGAAGTTGGGGGCTGTATTGCCTTGGTATATTACCGCTCGTTCTACTTTACAGGAAGGATTGTATCGTTATGATGCGATCGCACGTCTGCAAGATGTGCAAATGAAGGATGAAAGTAAAGATATTGGTCGCTACATTCAGCTTAGGGCTTTGGGCACAGCCCTGCTTCCTTCCCGCCGTCCCCGTGTTTTGTTAATTGATGAAATAGATAAAAGTGATATTAATTTACCCAATGACTTACTCAATTTATTTGAAGAAGGGGAGTTTGAAATACCAGAATTATCTCGGATTGCTAAAGAAGTAAACCGGGTAGAAGTTCGCACCTATGATGGCATAGATGTTCCCATTATTAACGGGCGAGTGGGCTGTCAGAATTTTCCCTTGATTATCTTGACTAACAACGGTGAACGAGATTTTCCACCTGCTTTTCTCAGGCGTTGCCTGCGGTTGAATATGCCCTATGACCCTGATGCCAAGGCGTTGAAGGATATTGTCAAAGCACATTTGGGTAATGATGTGTTGACACAGGATGAGGGTAAAATAGAGAAATTAATCGAGAAATTTATACACTTGCGAGAGGGAGGTGATATTGCCACAGATCAACTGCTGAATGCGATTTATATGGTTACTCGTGAGTTTAAACCAGAAGAAGCAGATGAAAAAAACTTGGTTGATGTGTTGATGAAATATTTAACCAGTTCGGAGGACAGATGATTGATACTTTAATTACTGCACTTAGTAAGGAACTGGAATTGTCAGCCGAAGAGATTGCTGATACGATTTGGCTGGCACTGCAAATACAAGAATCTCAATCTGAGTCAACTGCTACCCAGAAGTTAAAAAACGATTTCTCCCAGCCCTCCTTAAAAAACGAGGAGTTAGAGGGGGAAACATTGCCAGAGACAAAAACTAAAACTTCAGACTCAGGGGAAACCGCATCAAAACAGTCACCAGACGAACAGAAAGCGGGGATTTATCCTCGAAATCAACAGGAAACTCTTTTCAAATCAGAATTGTCTTTTAAAGTCGGTGATGCCCGTTCTTTGCGCGAACCTCTAACTTTAGCACGGGCATTAAAACCTTTGATGCGTCGTATTCCCTCTGGCACAACCTTGGTGTTAGATGAATCTGCTACTACTCAACGAATTGCCAATGAAGGGCTTTGGCTACCTGTATTAAAGCCAACTCTAGAACCTTGGTTAGACCTGGAATTGGTGGTAGATGAAGGAATCTCGATGCAGATTTGGCGACATACCATCAGGGAATTGGAACGGTTACTGAAAAACTATGGAATTTTCCGAGATGTGCGGGTTTGGGGATTGATTGCGGATAATCTCGAACAAGTGCAGATTCGTCGAGGTATCGGGGCAACCGCTAAAAATCAATCGCCTCGTAGCCCAGCCGAATTAATTGACCCCAGTGGTCGTCGTTTAGTGTTGGTGGTGAGTGATTGTGTCTCATCCCTATGGCGCGATGGGAAGATGACAACTACGTTAGAAATCTGGGCAAAACAAGGTTCTATGGCAATTGTGCAGATGCTTCCTAACTGGTTGTGGAAGAGAACGGCTTTAGGACGGGCTTCAGAAGTACGGTTACAAGGGTTGAATCCTGGGGAGTTTAACCAGAAATTAATTGCTAAAGAAGTGTCATTGTGGGATGAATTGGAGGAGACGCGGGGGGTTAAAGTTCCTGTATTTACTTTAGAACCGGATAAGGTGGCGAATTGGGCGCAAATGTTGTCAGGAAAGGGCGGTATTTGGACATCGGGATATGTGTTTAAGTTAGATCCAATTCCTGTTAATAAAGGAAGAGAGTTATTTAATCTGAATTATGGTCAACAGAGTGCGGAACAGCGCGTTCAGGCGTTTCGGGTGACGGCTTCACCAATGGCGCGTAAATTGGCGGGATTGTTGGCTGCTGCACCTGCGATTAGTTTACCGATTGTGCGATTAATTCAGAGGACGTTGTTAAAAGAGTCTCAACAGGTTCATGTGGCTGAGGTGTTTTTAGGCGGATTGTTAAAGCCATTATCTGAGATTAATGCGGAGACGAATCCTGATTATGTCCAGTACGAGTTTATGGATGGGGTGCGGGAGTTATTGGTTGATTCTGTTCCTTCAGGATATGTGCTGAATGTGGTGGATGAGGTATCGAAAGATGTGGCGAAGAATTTGGGATTATCGTTGGAGGATTTTGCTGCTGTTTTGAGAAATCCGCAACAGGTTAGGGATAGTGAGATTGCTGGAAGTGTTGGCTATTTTGCAACTGTTACGGCTCAGGTTTTGAGGCGTTTGGGTGGCGAGTATGTGAAAGTTGCAGAGGAATTGGAGTTAAATGATTCTGTAAAGGCTAAAAATTTATCTACAAATATTTCAACAAGCGAAACTTTTCACCACGGTTATGCTTTATTAATTGGAGTCGGAGAATGTTCATATACGCCCTTCTCTCTTCCTGTTACAGTCAAAGATACTCAAGCAATTTATACTACTCTTGTTGATCCTGAGTTATGCTCTTATCCTGATAATCAAGAGCATATTCGAGTGCTAAATAATGAAAAAGCAACACGGTTCGATATTTTAGAGGGTTTGCTGTGGCTTAAACAAAGGGCTGAAGAAGATTCAGAAGCGACGGTATTTGTTTATTATTCTGGACATGGGTGGGTCGATAAAGCCGATGAGCGTTACTATCTCTTACCGCATGATATTGAACCGTTTAAATGGGCGGTTTCAGCATTATCAGCAGATGAGTTTACGGAAGGGATACGACAAATTGAATCTGAACGTTTGTTAGTAATAATCGACGCTGCTCATTCTGGAAATATGGCAACTTTCAGACATTCAGAAGAAGTCGGTGAAGAATTCTTAAATGACTTGGGTAATTCACCGAATTCTTCACCTTTTAAGACGTTTATTTCGTCATTAAAACAAGGGAAAGGAAGAATGATTTTTACTTCTTCTCAAGGCGATCAAAAATCTTGGCTTAAAGATGATTCCATTAGTCTTTATACATTTCATTTTCTAGAAGCTTTAAGGGGTGTAGCTAATCAACCAGGGGATACAGAGATCAAGATTTCTAATTTAGTAAGTTATTTGAGTGAGACAGTCCCCCAAACCGCAAAAAAATTACATAATGCCAATCAAACGCCTTGCTTTGATGTAGATGGTAGTGATTTTATTATTGCTAAGTTAAGAGGGGGTAACGGACTACCTAATGTACCACTACTGTCTGAAAAACAAATTGATTATACTAAACTTCGTAAATTGCTAATAGCCCAGAATTGGAAAGAAGCTGATAAAGAAACAGCAATGGTAATACTTCAACTATCTAGTCAAGAAAAGAGAGGCTGGCTTGATGAGGAGGATATGGAAAAAGTTCCCTCTACAGATTTACAAACTATTGACCAGCTTTGGTTAAAATATAGCAATGGGCGATTTGGATATAGTGTACAAAAGCAAGTATGGTTAAGCGTTGGTGGTCAACTTGAATACTATGATGATGAAATTTATAAGAGATTCGGTGAAACAGTTGGCTGGTATATAAAAAATCAAGATAAATGGAGGCTTTGGGATAAACATATTTTTACTTTAGATGCTCCTCAAGGACATCTACCAAGTCAACAAAAAGAGATATTGAGCGCTATCATAGATTGCCTTGCTACTGGTAAGGAGACTGAAGCCGATATTGCTTTCTTGCGTCAGGTGTTGAGTGTGGGCGATCCCCAAATTGCCACCCAACTAGGTAAATACAATGTCAATATTGGGGAAGGAAAGGATATTCATATAGGCGATCGCATCTACATGGAGCTGAATGACGAGGCATTCCAAGCATTGCTAGAATCCATCAAAAAGCAACAACTTCCTAAAGAACTTCCTCCAGACGAGTACATTCGTTTAAAATATTTGCTAGCAGCAGGAGAATGGCGACAAGCAAATGATACAACTAGAAGGATCGTTCTGAAGGCAGTCAATGCAGAAAAAGAAGGCTGGCTTAGCAATGAGCAAATCCAAAACTTCCCTTGCCAAGTTCTACAAATCATCGATAATTTATGGTTGCAGTACAGCGAGAGACGTTTTGGGTTCAGCGTTCAAAAGCGGATCTTCAACGAATGTGAAAAAAATCCGCAAGTATTTGGAGATCGTGTAGGGTGGTGCATCCAAAACACTTGGATTTCTGCTAGCCAAGTTATTCATACTCCTGCCAATGCACCAGACGGTCATCTTCCTTGGGGTATCGTGCAGGTTGTCACAATGGATAATGCAGCTTTAGATGCTTTTGTATTTGGTTTACGAACTGTCACTAAAACAACAGTACAACACGATTGGCAGAAACAACTTCTTGCAGATTTTATGGCATTTGGTGGCTCTTTTATTGGTGACAGAGTTGACAAGGAAGAGTTTAAGAGAAGTTTGGAGTATGAACTATCTCATGATGAGGCTTGGTGGAAAGGAAAAAGACTAGAAGAGTTGAAGGTTCGTAAGCTCTTTTCGTTACTGGCTGCTTGTCCAAACCTGAACGACAAACCAATAGAATCTCTCATCGGCGCTATCCAAATACCCCGTCAGTTTCAATCGCTGATTCAAGATAAAACAGAAGGCTTCGTTGGACGCGAATATGTGTTTGATGCCATCCAAACCTTCATACAAGAAAACAAAAAAGGCTACTTCACTATTATGGGCGACCCCGGACAGGGAAAAAGCGCAATTCTTGCTAAGTACGTGCAGGATACGGAGTGCATCGCTCATTTCAACGTCCAAATGCAAGGGCCAAATCGAGCAGACCAATTCTTGGAAAGCGTCTGCAACCAACTGATTGCCCGCTACCAAATGCCTTATGATTCCTTACCATCCAATGCGACGCAAGATGGAGAGTTTCTGGGGCATTTGTTGGATGAAGTAGCCCAAAGAAGGAATGGTCAACCTGTAGTCATAGCTGTTGATGCTTTGGATGAGGTAGACTCAGGCAGTTACAGGGATGCAAATATCTTATACCTGCCACCTCACTTACCTGATGGGGTGTATTTCATCATGACTAGGCGACGGGGTGTCGAAGTGCCATTGACAACCTACGCACCCGAACAAATTATGAATTTGTTGGACTATCAGATTGATAGTCAGCGTGATGTGCGCCTATACATCCAGAACCGGGTTAATGACAGTGAGAAGCTGTGGCAGCAGATTGATGAACACCCATACATCCAGAATCGAGTTGATGACAGCGAGAATCTGTCACAACAGATTGACGAACACCCATACATCCAGAATCGAGTTGATGACAGCGAGAATCTGTCACAGCAGATTGACGAACGCCAAGAAAAAATTAGTATATTCACTGACAAAATAGCCGATAAAAGTGAAAACAATTTCATGTACTTGCGCTACGTGCTGCTGGATATTGAAAATGGATTATATAAGGATTTGAGTCTTGAAAGATTCCCTCAAGGTCTGCAAGGTTACTATGATTTTCACTGGCGGCGCATGGGAATGACAGCGAATCCATTGCCTGATGCCAAAATTAAAATTATCTACATTCTAGGAGAGGTGAAGCAGCCTGTTTCTCGCCAGCAAATTTGTGATTTTTCTGGGGAAGATACTGTCATAGTGCAGACTGTATTGAATGAGTGGAAGCCGTTTTTACATGAAGTAATTATGAATGGGGAGAAACGCTATAGAATTTATAATAATAGCTTCCGGAATTTTCTCCATCGTAAGTACATTTTGGATCAAGACTGACAATTCCAGGGGTTCATCCACTTATTGCTAAAGACGAATTGAATAAGTGGAAGAATCGTCGCCGTCAGTGAATTTGATAATCGTTTATTGGTCATTGCTATTGGGTGCGGGCGGTCGGTCGGTCGCGATTACAATTGAGCATAACCCGCTTGTTACAATCAAGGGAATTCCCATACTCACATCAGCACCAATGCAAATTATCCCAGAAGTCCCAGATCGCCCCGGCGAAAAACTGCACGCATTGGGTGATCGCCTCCCCGAAGCCCTGGAACTCACCCCCGCAGAAACCATCTTCTATCAAGACGATCGCCAAATCGTCCAACTGCTTGCCAGTCAACCAAGTCCAGAAGCAATCCTCGCCATCCGCCCCACGCCTGTATTGCAAGCCCGCATGAACAAACTACTAGATCGCAACAAATCCCGCATCCTCTCCACAAGAGAGGAAGTCGAACTCGATCACCACTTACTCTTAGAACATTGGGTGCATTTAGCCCGCATCCCACGCCTACAAACGTTTACAGACAGCAGCATGAGTTATGTACCAGCCACTCTGCGTATCTTCCTCCAACGGTGAATCCAGAAAAATGTCGATCGCGATCGCTCTTTCGATATGCTGATTTCTTAATTTAGCGATCGCCGCGTTACTTATTCTCTACAATAAAGATAATTCCCAACCATCAACCCCCATCCCTATAACGAGAACACAGTTTCAGCTAACCCCTATCCCTATAGCACACAGTTTCAGCAGATTGCTTTCCTGTATGAAGAGGGCGAAGATGTAAGGTAATTTCTGTATCGAGTCAGTTTAAAAAAATGAGTAGTTTGCCCTGACTGAACCGTTATCGATTTGTCTATTGCTATGGAACAAGCACGGAGAGCCTGAAAGATGACCAACTCTGAAGAGCTAAGTAGCATTATCGACCGCATTGCTGGTGGTAAGCACACTGAAACAGATATTGCGGTTTTGCGTCAGGTATTGAGTGCGGGCGATAATCGTCAAGCTAGCACCCAACTCGGCAAGTATAACGTCAACATCGGACAGGGGCAAGGAATACAGATCGGCGATCGTACTTACCTAGAACTGAACGAAGAAGCAATACAAGCCCTCATCCGCGCCATCCAAAAACCATCAACCGTTCTCAGTCAATTTCAGTCGCTGATTCAAGATAAAACAGAAGGCTTCGTTGGACGCGAGTACGTGTTTGACGCCATCCAAACCTTCATACAAGAAAACAAAAAGGGCTACTTAACTATTATTGGCGACCCCGGACAAGGCAAAAGCGCAAGCCTAGCAAAGTACGTGCAGGATACGGAGTGCATCGCTCATTTCAACGTGCAATTGCAAGGCCCAAATCGGGCAGACCAATTCTTGGAAAGTGTCTGCAAGCAACTGATTGCCCGCTACCAAATGCCTTATGACCCTTTACCTTCCCATGCGACGCAAGATGGAGATTTTCTGGGGCATTTGTTGGATGAAGTAGCCCAAAGAAGAAATGGTCAACCTATAGTAATAGCTGTTGATGCTTTGGATGAGGTAGATTCAGGCAGTTACAGGGATGCAAATATCTTATACCTGCCGCCTTACTTACCTGACGGGGTGTATTTCATCATGACTAGGCGACGGGGTGTGGAAGTGCCTTTTACAACCTACGCATCCCAACAGATTATCAGTTTGCTGGACTATGAGATTGATAGCCAACGAGATGTGCGCCTGTATATCCAAAACCGAGTTGATGGCAGTAAGAATCTGCGGCAGCAGATTGACGAACGTCAAGAAACAACTATTGTATTCACTGATAAAATAGCAGATAAAAGTGAAAACAATTTCATGTACTTGCGCTACGTGCTGCTGGATATTGAAAAGGGATTATATAAGGATTTGAGCCTTGAAAGATTCCCTCAAGGTCTGCAAGGCTACTATGATTTTCACTGGCGGCGCATGGGAATGACAGCGAATCCCTTGCCCGATGCTAAAATTAAAATTGTTTACATTCTAGGAGTGCTGAAGCAGCCTGTTTCTCGCCAGCTAATTTGTGATTTTTCTGGAGAGGATACTCGAACAGTGCAGAGTGTATTGAATGAGTGGGAACAGTTTTTACACGAGTTGCTTAAGGATAATTCAAGACGCTATAGTGTCTACCATGCCAGTTTTCGAGATTTTCTCCATCGTAAGGATATTTTGGAGAAAACTGGGCTGACCATTCCAGGGATTCATCTACTAATTGCTAAAGACCAGTTGAATAAGTGGAAAAATCGTCGTCGCCATGAGTGAGTTTGATAATCGTTCGCCTGAAGATGCTGAATATGTTTTAAGTTTGGCTTATCACCTCGCAGCAGCGGGGATGGTAGATGAATTATATGAATTATTAACTGAATGCGATTTTCTTGAACATAAGGTTTCGTCTTTAACGGCACAGTCACTAATAGAAGATTACGAGTTAGCTATAGCAGCAGATATCCAGATTGATGAACACAAAAAGGAAACACTAAGATTAATTCAAGCGGCATTGCAGCTATCAGCAAATATTCTTGAAGAAAACAAAAGACAAATAATAACGCAACTATACGGTCGATTGATATCGTTTGAATTACCACAATTTAAATGTTTCGGAGAACAGATGGAACAGAGAAAAAACATCTGGTTACGACCTTTAAATTCTAGCTTGACTCAAGCTGGTGGTAGGTTAATACGCACTTTCAGTGGTCATAATGGTGCAGTAAATACCGTAGCAATAACGCCCGACGATCGACTAATTATTTCGGGTTCTGGTTCATCCGACAAAAATCTGATAGTTTGGGATTTAGCGACAGGTGCCATAATTCGTACTCTCGCCGGACATAACAGCGCAGTAAATGCTGTTGCAGTCACACCCGATGGTCAACGAATTATTTCTGGTTCATCCGACAAAAATCTTATAGTTTGGGATTTAGAAACAGGTGCCATAATTCATACACTCGTCGGACATAACAGCGCAGTAAATGCTGTCGCAGTCACACCCGATGGTAAATGGGCAATTTCTAGTTCCTCCGACAATAATGTCAAAATATGGAATTTAGAGACGGGAGAAGAAAATATTTTTGGAAGAGCGCTATTTAATTTATCGAGTCATAGTGACAGCATTAATGCTTTGGCAGTTACACCAAATTATGATAAACGAATGAAACAGGTAATTTCTGGTTCAGCAGATAACACTCTCAAAGTCTGGAATTTGGAGCCTACTGGAGACTTAAATTACGAGATTTTGACCCTCAGCGGTCATGCCAATGGAGTAAAATCTGTAGCTGTTACCCCAGAAGGCAATCAAATAATTTCTGGCTCAGATGACAAGACTATAAAAGTTTGGAATTTGGAAACAGGAGAAGAAAAATTTACCTTGACTGGTCATGAAAAAACTGTAAATGCTGTAGTAGTTACTCCAGATGGTAAACGAGTTATTTCTGGCTCATCTGATAAAAGTCTAAAAATCTGGAATTTAAAAACAAAAAAGGAAATGTTCTCCCTTAATGGTCATGCTAACGATGTAAAAGCTATTGCGGTAAAGCAACAGGGCGATCTAGCTGTTTCTGGTTCGGTTGACGGTACTCTGAAACTTTGGAATATAAAAACCGAAGTTAAAATCAGTAATTTATTTAGTAGTTTTAACAGAAAAAATCCAGCAGCTCTAGGCCATAATGATTCGATAGAAATTATATTTGTTACTCCTGATAGCCAAAAAGTAATTGCAGGTTCAGTTGACGGTACTCTCAAGGTTTGGCATTTGGAAAGTGGCGAAGAAATTTTCACTCTGAAAGGTCACGGCAACATAGTCACATATTTAGCCGTGACATCTGATAGCAAGCGATTAATTTCTAGTTCAGAAAATGAAGCTATAAAAGTCTGGGATTTAGAAACAGGCGAGGAGCTTTTTAGCATCATAAATCATAAAAATAGCAAGAACTGTTTAGATGTAACACTAGAGGGCGACTACCTCATTTCTATTTCACTAGATAATACTCTCAATGTTTGGAATTTAAGAAATGGAGAAATTGTTGCTACGTTCACCGGAGATAGTACGTTAAATAGCTGTGCATTTGCACCAGACGGAGTAACTATTGTAGCTGGTGAAGCATCGGGAAAAGTACATTTTATCCGCTTGGAAGGTAGGGAAAAAGTTAGGAGCAAGCACCACGAACGACCATATGAATAATTTCAACAATCTGTCGTCTGAAGACTCCGAATATGTCTTGAATTTACCCTACCACTTAGCTGAGGCTAAAATGACAGAAGACCTATGTGGATTATTAAGCGAATTTGATTTTATGGAATATAAAGTTTCTAACCAGGAACCACAGTTACTAATTGAAGATTATGACTTAGCTTTACAAGATGACATCCTGATTACTGATGAAAGAAAATACAGCTTAGGACTAATTCAAGGCGCAATACAACTGTCTGCAAATATTTTAACTGAAGATAAAACGCAACTAGCAGGGCAATTACTGGGGCGTTTATTAGGTTATGATACACCAGAAATTCACACGATAATTAACCAAGCTCAAAACTACAATACGTTCCCCTGGTTGCGTCCTTTAACTCCCACCCTTGCACAACCCGGAAAGTCGTTGCGACGAACTTTAAATGGTCATAGTGACACAGTTAATGCAGTTGCAATTACACCAAATGGGCAAAAGGTTATCTCAGCTTCAGATGATTGCACACTGAAAGTCTGGCAGCTAAACAATGGTACAGAGTTACTTATGCTACGGGGACATACTGAACCTGTTAATGCAGTGACAGTCACTTCTGATGGACAAAAGGCTATCTCGGCTTCAGATGACGGGACGCTGAAAGTCTGGGATTTGGAGCAGGGCATCGAAATAATTACCTTTGAAAATCATACTGACCGCGTTTTTAATGTAGCAATCACATCCAACGGCAGGCAGGCGATTTCAGCTTCTGCCGATCGCACAATTAAACTTTGGGATGTCGCTACTACCACAGAATTATACAGCTTTGAAGAAGGGCATACCAAAGGTGTCAGAACTTTAGCTATCACACCGGATGGTAAAAAATTTATCTCGGCTTCGACTCAAGGGTTTCTGAAGCTTTGGGATTTAGAAAACAAAAAGGAAATCTGTACCCTAGCAGATAACATCGGTTGGATTAGGTCAATTGCCATCACACCAGATGGAAGGTATGCTGTTTGTGCAGTAGCCAGCCAGTTTCTTATTAGGGTTTGGGATTTAAAGACTAAAACTGAATTGCCTACCCTAAAGGGCCATATGGGTTCAGTGTTAGCAGTGGCGATCACCCCGAACGGACTGATGATTTCTGGTTCAGCGGACTCCACTATCAAAATTTGGAATTTAGAGAGTAAAAAAGTTCTCCACACCCTTGAGGGACACACTGGCTCAGTGAATGCTGTAGCGATTACCCCAAATGGAAAACAAATTGTCTCAGCTTCCAGCGATGGCACAATAAAAATTTGGGATTTACAAAATTACGGGGAATTAACTAATCCACTAGGAAAGAAATCTAGCCCAGTCAATGCAGTGGCAATAACTCCAAACGGACAACAAACGATTTCGTCTGACTTCCGTAAGCTGAAAATTTGGAGCTTAGAAAATGCTACAGTTCTCAACATCTTGGAAGATAGCCATATCGATGCAATCAGTGCTTTGGCAATAACCCCAGACAAACGTTGGGTTATTTCAGCTTCAGCAGACTGCACGCTCAAAATCTGGGATATCCACACCGGAGCCATCGTCCGTACTATAGGTGACTATAATACTTCACCCGTTACTGCCCTAGCAGTCCTCCCTGACAGAGAACGTGTCATTTCTGGCTGCTATGACGGCACTTTAAAGTTTTGGGGGCTAAAGAATGGTAAAGAATTGCAGACAATACAAGGACATCAAGGTTTTGTCACCGCGGTGAAAATCACACCCAACGGTAAAGCTGTTATTTCGGCAGCAACAGACCATACTCTGAAGCTTTGGCATTTAGACAGTGGTATTAATTTACATACATTTAAGGGACATACGGATACAGTCTGGGCAGTGGAAATAACACCTGATGGGAAAAGAGCAGTTTCTGCGTCGGCTGACCGCACACTGAAATTATGGGATTTAGAAAGTGGTATCCATATTAACACCTTCAAAGGACATACGGATGAAGTTTGGGCAATAACAGTAACCCGAGACGCGAAGCAACTAATTTCCGCATCCGCAGACCACACCTTCAAACTTTGGGATTTAGAGAATGGAACTGAACTGGAGAGTTGGAAAGGTGATACAGAAAGTGTCCGCATGGTGTCACTAAGGCTAGATAAGGAGCAAACACTCTTCGCGGCTGAAGATGGCACGCTAAAAATTTGGGACAAAACAAGTAAAACTATAGTGAAAACCTTAACGGCTGGTCATACCCAACCTATTAATTCAGTAACTATAACACCTGACAATCAAACAGCTATTACCACTTCCCGAGACAATACGCTCAAACTTTGGAATTTAGAAACAGGAGCAGTTTTACAGACACTAATAGGGCATAGTTACGGTAAATTTAGTTCACCAATCCTAGATGAAAATGGTAGTGAAATACACCCTCAAGGAGTCAATGCAGCGATAATTACCCCAGACGGGCACAAAGCAATTTCTGCTGGAGTTGATAGCACCCTCAAAGTTTGGGATTTGAAAACAGGTGACATTGTTCGGACTTTAGTTGGACATACTGACGAAGTAACTGCTGTAGCAGTCACACCAGACGGTCAATGGGTTATCTCTGGTTCCCGTGATTGCACTGTAAAAGTGTGGAATCTGGAGCGTGAATGCGAACCTTACACCCTTGGCAGCCATACTGGCTGGATCAATGCAATAGTAATAACACCGGATGGTCAAGTTGCTATTTCTGCTTCAGATGATACAACGTTGAAACTCTGGCATCTCCATAAGAAAGTAGAACTGCAAACCTTGAGGGGTCATATTGACCAGATTACTAATGTAGCAATCACATCCAATGGAAAGTTAGCAATTTCTGTTGCACGCGATCGCAGTATGAAAGTTTGGGATTTGCATAGTGGTTCAACTATAGCTGGTTTTAGCGGAGATGCAGAATTGCTATCTTGTGCTGTTGCACCCGATGACATGACAGCTATAGTAGGCGAAGCATCAGGACAAGTGCATTTCCTGCGATTGGAGACTATGGATAAATTTAAAAAGAGTGATCGCACTTATGAATCATTTCAACAACCTTTCACCTGAAGATGCGGAATATGTGTTAAATTTGCCTTACCACTTAGCGAAAGCTGCTAAGGAAGAAACAGCTATAACTGATGATTTATCCGGCTTATTGACTGACTACGAATTTATCGAATATAAAAATTTTTCTCTCCTACCACAACCACTGATTGATGATTACGACTTAGCTTTGCATCCAGACATCCAAATTCATCAAGAAACAAAAGAAAGTCTGAAATTAATTCAAAGTGCTATTAGATTAGCTGCAAATGTCTTGGCTGATGATCCAGCACAACTGGCAGGGCAACTTTGGGGTCGTTTGCTGTTCTTTAAAAAGCCTGAAATTCAAGCTATGCTTGCCCAAACACAGGAGTTAAAGGGATATACATGGCTGCGTCCCTTGACATCTAATCTGACACCACCAGAAAGAGTATTGCTGCGTACTCTTCAAGGTCACACTGAGGGAGTCACAGATGTTGTCGTAACACCCGATAGTCAAAAGGCTGTTTCGGCTTCACAAGATTGCACCCTCAAAATTTGGGATTTGCAGCAAGGAGTAGAGTTACATACACTCAAGGGTCACACCGATGGGATTAGTGGGGTAGTAGTCACACCCGATGGGAAATGTTGTATTTCAAGCTCTTGGGACGGTACGCTCAGGTTATGGGACTTAGAGCTTGGGACTGCATTGCGTACTCTTGAAAGTCATACAAAAGGAATCAGCGCAGTGGCAATAACGCCAGACGGGCGACTGGCTATCTCTGCTTCACAAGATTACACACGTAAAGTATGGGAGCTTAGAAGCGGACAATTGCTTGCTAGTTATTCCATTGCTTACAGACAACCTAGTGAATTCCCAATACTGATTGACGGGCAACTACATAAATTACAAATTAAAAAGACCCCTGTAAGCGAAGAATTAGCGATAACACTAGATGGCCAAAAAGTTATCTCTGCATCAAACCACTGCGGACCCAACAACACTACTCTAACAGTTTGGCATCTGACAAATGGCGACGAGGTATTTTCTTTTTCGCATATGAGTGGCATCCATAAATTAGTGCTAATGCCTGATGGTAAACGGGTTATTTCTGCTTCAGACGATCACACTATCAAAGTGTGGGATTTAGAGAATGGAGCCGAAGTATTTACTTTTAACTCTAATATGTCTGTTGAATCACTTGCATTAACTCCCAATGGTCAATCTCTCCTCTCGACATCAGGCAATAAAATTACACTGTGGGATATAAATAGTCGGAAAGAAATTGGTACTTTAGGCAATCATAATCAAGTTCACGCAATCACCGTGACACCGAATGGAAAACAAGCTATCTCTGGTTCACTTGAGGGTTCTCTCAAGCTTTGGAACCTTGATAACAGGTTAGAGCAACTTCCTCAATCACCCCACAGCAACTCGGTAAAAGTGGTCTTAGTAGTGCCAGATGGTCAACGTGCTATTTCTGGTTCGCAAGATGGAACCCTCAAAATTTGGAATTTGCAGAATTGTGAAGAGCTACTGACCCTTAACTATCACCGAGCCATTCAAGCAGTAGCATTGATGCCAGATGGCCAACGTGCCATTTCTGGTTCACAGGATGGCACTTTAAAAATCTGGAACCTACAGAGTGGAACAGAGTTAGATAGTTTAGCTGGGGAAATAATGCCTCCGATCGAATGCTCTACCTCAAGGGGCATTACTATAGATATCCCAAGTAAAATCGCTACCCCTGTACAGGCGTTAGTAGTAACACCTGATGGACAACAGGTCATCGGCGGTTTAGGAGATGGCAACCTTCAAATTTGGAATCTAAAAAAGAAGCTCAAGCAGTTCAGATTAAACGGTCATACCCAACAAATTAGCGGATTGGCAATAACATCCGACGGACGACAAGTTATCTCTAGTTCATTTGACGGTACGCTTATAGTCTGGGATGTAGAGAGAAAAACCCAGTTATGTGTTATACATAGCCATAACGAGCCTATTAATTCAATTGCCCTAATGCCAGATAACCAACACGTTATTTCAGCGTCGCATGATGGGACTCTCAAGATGTGGCATTTACGAAGTAAAACAGAACAGTTTATGATTAAAGCTCATAACGATATTGTCTGGGCAGTAGCAGTTATACCAGACAAACAATTGGCTGTTTCAGTGTCAAAAGACTATACTCTCAAAGTTTGGAATATGATTAATCGAAAGCTCATTGCCACTTTTAGTGCAGAGAGTCCATTAAAGTGTTGTGCAGTAGATGCCTCTCCATTGACAATTGTTGCAGGTGAAGAGTTGGGCAAAGTGCATTTTTTGCGATTACAAGGTTTAGAAGAGTTTAAAGGGCGATCGCATCCATGAATAATTACGATAATCTATTACCTGGAGATGATGCGAAATACAGCAGATTTCATATAAATATAGCAAATAGGAACATACAGCAGATTGCAGGTTTATGAAGTACACCGTAGAAACTATGCTTCTTCAAGAAACCGGGTTTCTCTGTGCCTCACTTACCTAAAAACTGTTGTATGATTTCGTTTCATCACATATAAAACTTAAAATTACTCAGAGGTTCTCTATCAGCCGGAATTTCTCGCATAATATCTCCGACAAGCCGAGAAAATCGGATCGTGATGGGTAACAAACCACCTAAGCGCGATGAGTTCCAATTCATCTTAGTGAGAATGAGGATTTCTTTTAGTAATGTTTCTCGTGGAGTATCATAACCGATATGGTCGGCAATCTGAATGGGTGAGGGAACGTGCATTCCATGAAATTGGTTCAACTCTGCAATAAAGCCAGTTGTGTACAGATAATCTATATCTTCAACAGTGAAACGAGTCCCCCGTAAAGGCGGATATTTATTAGCTATAAGCAACCTTACTTTATTCTGAGGGATTAAGGCAAGTAGGTCATATTGACTCACATACTTTTGCAAAGCCTGTTCAAATCCACTTTTCTCAGCCGGCCAATAGCGCGATGTCTTGTGAACGACTACACGTTTCGGTCGCTGTCCCATTTCTTCTTGGTATCGAGCGAGAACCATATCTACAAGTCTAATTGCTTGCTCTTCAGTCAGATGGGGTGATTTTGTGCCTTCTTTTTTTGAATCCCAGGTAAACTCGTGTCCTCTGAGTACCAGTCCGTCACCATGTTCGTCGAAAGCCTGAACAAGACTTGTCTGCATCGTTGAGAAAGTAGAACCCAAAGGACGATAGAAACTGATACCAATATAACAACTTCCCGGTTGTAGACCAACAGGCCCCCAAGGGAAACCACCAGCCTTGAAATACAAACCTGTGAAAAAATTCCAGGCAATCTTTGATGGGTGATCCTTATCGCGACCATTTACTGTTTCCATGTTCAGGAGCTGCGTAGGTATGCGATATTTCATTGCCATAGACTTAAACGCTCGCCGTAAATCCATGTGGATATCTCCAAGCTCAGTGTCCTTGTAATCAGCTACCCGGCATTTTTTACTTAGTTGCTCAGGCAGTGCGACAACAACATATTCAGGTGGTTGGTCTTTTCTTGATAAAAGATTTAACTTGCTTTCCAGAAGCTTAACAGCAGCTTCAAAGCGCTCGCGTTCCGATTTAATTTTCAATACATCTTCAATTTCCGAGCGATTAAGTTGCCCAATCCAAGCATCATCAAACACTAATTCTGAGAAAAAACCGCGTTCTTTTTGGAAACCAGGGAAAGCCGGATGCTTGTCATCTCCTAAAACTCCTTGTGCGGTCTTTTCCATCCACTGCTTGGCAATTTCTATTGTCTCAGCAGAACCAATGAATCCAACCCGCACAAGAGATGGGTGTCGCTTTATTGGACTGTACGACTTGGGGCCAAAATTTAAGACGCCAAATTTGGGATCGATATGTTGCTTGCCATCGGCAAAGCATAGCAGAGGCTCCCCTAGATACTGACAACTTATTTTGGGAATGTCATGCTCATCATTCATCTGCGTTCCTCCTGCTATTCGTCCTCGTAACTATCCCAATCATCCCAGCTATCGCTCTCTTCATTAGGCTCATTTTCAATGCCTGCTAATGCAGCCCAACTAAAGAGGTTTTCTGGATACTCTATGTTTGTGAAGGACTTCGCATACTCTTCAGGAATGCCTGGCCATTCAATTTCTGCTTGCATCATGGTAGTGGAGACTATAATACTTTGACCTTTTTGACCAAAAGGGAGGATAATGCGAGGCTGCCCGTCACTAAGAAAATCTCTCCAAAAGTTGACATCTCCCAATAAGTCATAGTTAAATTGTCGGGACTTTTTATGTGTAACCCTGCTGCCAATATTCTTGGAATTGATAGATAGCAGACCATCCTTCGTTACTCGCATTTCGGGGCGAATACTGAGACACCAATGTTCATTACTCACTTGATGAAACTTTAAAGCGACTGCTAAATGATACCAATAGGGTTTGAGTTCCTTAGTTTTTTTAGTGATGGGTTGCCATACCACTTTTCTACTTGCTGTTGATTGATTGAGAGGTCGATACCTAACCTCTAAAGTTTTTCCCGCTTCTTGGGAATGAAAGTAGTATCGGTGGTGGATTTTATCCAGATGAAGACCTTTGCGACCTGTAAGCTTATTTAAAGAGTGGTTCAGTAAAGTAATAAACCATTTCCGATGCTCTGGTTCGTCACACCACTCGCTTACCTCATAACGCTCAACCTTTTGATTGCCCACGAATTGGCGAAAAGGGCCATTAGGGTCTTTGAGATTCTGAAAACAGAAAAGCATTCCCCCCCGGAGAAGAAAAGGGTATATCTCAGTTTTATCGACCGGGGGAATAATTTCTTGAGATGCTTCCTTAGCTTGCAAATCGTTGTATTTGCAAGGAACGCCGTAGATGTAGCGAGGCATTGCTAAAACTGGAAATAGTGTACTGTAAACTGTTTCCGAAACGTAGCTACTTTCTTTATTTTTTATCTCTGAATTTTTACTGCCGATGTACTCCTCTAGTAGCTTGCGTATAATAGCTTGTATTGCTTCTGCATCGGGGCCGTGGTAATGGCGATCGCCTACCTGAATATCTCGACCCTGGTTAATGTTGAGGTTGTATTTTCCTAATTGCACCACATTGCGATCGCTGCTGACGATTAGTGCCTGCCGTAAGGTGGTCATATCGCTCTCGGTATCGATACCGGCTGCAATGCGATCTAAAATAGCGTTCAAGTCATCAGGGTCTGTCATACTTTAACGAGCGTCTTTGTCTGCATCCTTGGCTGGAACGTTATTTCCCATCGACACATCTCTAGCCTTTCCTATATTGGCGTTGTATGGCCCCAATTATCGTGCGGATCGTCGCTCGCTTTGCCCTTGAGATTCATGTTGCGATTCTTCATTTTCCCCTTCAGGACTAATCCTGTGAGCGCTACCTTGTTGGTGTTCAGTTTTGTACGATGAAGCGGCCTTAGTCAATAAATACGCCACCAGAGAACTCAGGGAACGCTGCTCGCTCGCTCGCCCATACTTCCAACACTTGCTTGACTTCTTTGTCGAGGTAGGCAGTAATTACGTCTGCCTTTCTTCGGCTTGGCACTTTTATATCAATCTCTACTACTCCTGTCATCTTACCGCTTGCAAAGCTAAAAACAGTCCATTACAGTATATAGCAGTAACTTACTGTAACAGACGGCTCACAATCAAAGCCAGCATTACAGGCTCACAATTAGCTCCACTGGCGAGCGCCCTCCTTTGTCGGCAGTTGAGGGATACGGAGTGCCACCTGAAGAACAACTGTGGCAAGAAAACACATCTCTCAAAGCAAACTCGACCGCCTAACTGGACTAAAGGAGAAATTTTGGATGGTATCTTTTATCAACTCAAAAATGGTTGTAATTGGGAAGACTTACCTAAAGATTTACCCCCCTACTCAACCGTATAGTTGATACTTCGCTGACGCTGTAGACTTCGATCCTTTAGCCTTCCTTACGACTAACCGGTCGTGGCAACCTCGCAAACACACGAGTCCGTTCCCAGACGGTGAGGACGAACGAGAGAGGAGCCAAATTGATCGATATTTTGCGCCGTTAAAGGCGTAAGATTTAGTATTTATAATTGAAGTTATAAAGAGTCAATGCTCAACAGAATTGAAGAGCAACAGCCGGAAACCTTGAAGCTGGCGTCACCGATGCCGCTGGCGCTTCATCCCGCTGCGGTGTACGTTGACAGTTTGGGGAGCGATCGCTCGAAGGCAACGATGGTGGCAGGACTCGATATCATGGCGAAGCTGCTCACTAATGGGGAGTGTGGTGCGATGACTTTGAATTGGGCAGCATTGCGCTACAGGCACACGGCAGCGCTGCGCTCGGCTCTGGAGAAAAAGTACGCGCCAGCTTCGGTCAATCAAATGCTGTGCGCCCTCCGGCGGGTCTTGAAGGAGGCTCTGCGGTTAGATTTAATCGACCCCCTGGATTACAGCAAGGCGGTAGACGTGAGAAGCGTCAAGCAATCGGGAAAACCAAGGGGGCGGGCGCTATCCCCGGATGAAATTGCAGCGCTGGTGCAAAGCTGCTCTGGCGAGAGTACCGTTGATGTTCGAGATGCAGCCTTGATTGCTATCTTGCGGGGGGGAGGCATCCGCCGCGCTGAAGCAGTCAACCTAGATTTGGCAGATTTCAATCGCTCCACGGGAGCATTGGAAATTCGATTCGGGAAAGGGAAGAAAAACAGGATGGTTTATCTCCCAGAGGCAGCGATGGCGTTGGTGGAACAGTGGCTCAAGTTGAGGGGAGAAGCGCCAGGGCCGCTGCTTTTTCCCATCCGTAAGGGAGGAGAAATTCAATTTCGGCAGATGACGGACGATGGTGTCTTAAAGATTTTGCAGCGACGGGCGTTCCTCGCTGGAGTGGATTCTTTCTCTCCTCACGATTTCAGGCGCACGTTTTGCTCAGACCTCCTTGATGCTGGAGTCGATATCGTGACAGTGCAGAAGTTGGCAGGTCACGCTTCCCCTGTGACGACAGCTAAGTACGATCGCCGGGGCGAAGAAACGAAGCGACGGGCTGTGCAGCACTTAGGGTTTTGATTTTGAGGGTGGAGAACTCATCGCAGATTTTCTTGAGCTTCGCTTAGCCGTGCCTTCTATTTTTATCTCAAGCGCGATAAAGTCTACGTCTGAGAGTCTGGCATACTTACTGCATTGCTGCATCGGTCGGGGGGATTTCTTAATGCGACGGTTGGTAAGGGGCGGTTGGGAAAAGGAAGGAGTCTACAGATTTGGGGAGGCGAGACAGGGCGAACACTTGGGTCTGTTCAATTAATCGTTCATAATTAATAATGATGAGGCAGATCAGTCAACCTCAACAGCACTTCATCTATTGTAGAAAGATCGCCAAGGTCTCGACAAATCTTCAGCGCTGTCTGTAAAGCATCACGAGCTTCTGAGTAACGCTTCAACTCTGTCAGTGTCGATCCCATATTACAGAGGATGGTTGCTTCTATCTGGAGAGCTTCGATTTCTCTGCAAATTGCGAGACTTTGCTGTTGGTAATCGAGTGCGTTAGTGTTGTCCCCCAGAGCGTAGTATGCAGCCCCCAAGTTTCCCAAAGCGAGCGCTTCACCTTGAATATCTTGAAGTTTTTGCTTCAATACCAGGCTCTGTTGGTAGCATTCAACGGCTTTGGTATAGTTTTCTGAAGCGTAGTTAGCATCACCCAGATTTGAGAGCGCATTGCCTTCGAGCGAGGAATCGTCATTTTCCTGGGCTATGGCTAAACTCTCTTCGTAACAATCGATTGCCTGAGTGTATTGCTCCATCGCTTCGTAAGCTAGACCCAAGTTACATAAAACTTCTGCTTGTCCTTGGCGATCGCTAATTTCCCGCCTAATTGCCAAGCTCTGTTTAAAGTAATTAATAGCAGCAGCATAGTCTTCCAGCACATAGTAAGCTTCACCTAAATCTTCTAGATACTCTCCTTGTGCCTGAAGGTCATTGAGTTCCCGTGAAATCGCCAAACTCTGCTGAAAACACTCGATCGCCTTAACCGAGTCATCTAACTTAGCATACAGGGTTCCTAAATATGCTAGAGTGCTTTCTTCCCCAGGGCAGTCTCCGATTTGCTGCGTGATTTCCCAGCTCTGTTGATAGGCTGCGATCGCGCTATCATAATTTTCTGAAATTGAGTAAAGATTCCCCAGGCTTCTGAGCGCCTTGCTCTCCCAAAAGCGATCTTGAATTTGGCGTGCTATTTTTAGACTTTCTTGGTAGTATGCGATCGCTTGTTCGTAGTCTCCTTGGAGATGATAAGCACTCCCCAGAGCCTCCAGATTGCTTTCCTGACCCCGACGAGAGCCGATTTCCTTAGCAATCGTTAGGCTTTCTTCTAAATACTGAACTGCGCGGTGATGATTTCCTAAAAGTATATAAGTATTGCCTAAACTTCCCAAAGCTGCTTGTTCATCTTGACGAGCGCCGATTTGCCGTGCGATTGCTAAACTTTTTTGATAGCAATCGCTCGCTCGTTCTGGGTTGCCTAGAACTAAATAGAGCCGTCCTAAATTTCCTAAAGTTTGACCTTCTTCTTGGAGATTGTTAACTTCCTGGGCCAGATTTAGAGCTTGTTCAAGACAGCTACCAGCTTGCTTATAGTTCATCAAATCAAGGTAAGCCTCTCCTAAACTTCTCAAGCATCCAGCTTCTTGTTGGCGATTTTCTATTTGTTGAGCGATGTCTAGGCTGCGTTGGTAATAATCTATTGCTTTACCTGAGTCACCAATACCTCTATGAGCTAATCCTAAATTTCCTAAACACTGACTTTCTAGCAAGTAATCCCCAATCTGCTGGGCTATGGTTAAACTCTGATGATAGTATTCAATTGCTTTGCTCAAGTCACCAAAAGTAAGATAAGAATTACCGCTATTGTTGAAAATGATAGCATCTAGTCGAGAATCGAACTTGTGAAGAATTCGGTTATATAAGTCAAGCGGTTCTCGATAGTAGCCCCAAGTATATAGTTGATTGTGTAGCTTTTCCTTTGTGGGTGTATTAAGATGAACCAACAGAATTTCACTAGCTTTTCCCCAAACTTCTATTTCGCAAAGATGGTGAAATGCTTCTAAATAGCAGCGGAGTTTTTCGATATTGGAGTCATTCCTGGGTTGATAGTTTTTAGTTAGCCAGTTAATAACGGCTCTGTACTGAGTACGTTTAGTAAGTGGTTTGATAGACTTAACAGTGGCTCGATCAATACCAAGATAGGACAGGATTAAATCACCAGGAGGAGTGATGTTAACTTCATTGGTAATTTTTAATTCTTTAGCTTCTGGTTCAGTAAGGTAGCTCATTGTTTTTCAATTAATTTTCAAAAAGTAATTGTCTTAACCCTGCTACTGCTTGTTCGCCGCTTTCTTCTTGCTCAATGACGTGTAATTGCTCCTCTATTAATTCAGCATATTCGTCTATACCAATTTCCAGCGCTATTTTACTGAGAGTCATCATGGCTGTTTCTACTTCAGGGGATTGTATACAGGCAAATATATACAAACTTCGCATCCCTAATAATGCTGCTAGATCGAACTGTTTGAGCAAGCGGTAGGCATCGCTTAAATTATGTATTGCTGATCCTGCTGCCCATTGATCGCCAATCCCAGCGGCAATTCCTAAGCTTTGTTTATGGTATTCAATGGCTGTTTCGTATTGTTCTAAATAAGTATAAGTATTGCCTAAATTACTGAGTGCATATGACTCACCTTGTTTATCACCTATGTTACGGGCGATCGCTAATCCTTGCGTGTAATATTTAATAGCTTTCTCGTATTGTTTTGTGGAATTACAAACTACCCCTAAATTACCTAACGCTGTTTTTTCTCCTTCCAGATATCCTATTTCACGGGAAAGTTCTAGCTGCTGTTGATATAAATCCCAGGCTAATGAGTTGTCCAGCAAAGCAAAACAGACATTACCCAAACTGCCTAGCGCAATGGCTTCATTTCTTTTATTCCCCAATTTCATAGTAATTGATAAGCTAGCCTGCATATTTTCGGCAGCCTTATGGTAGTCTTTTAAGAAGTAGTAGACAATACCCAAATTTCCAAGGGCATTAGCTATTCCTTTGCGATCGCCAATCTTGTGGGCGATTTCCCAATGTTGTCGATGATACTCAATAGCTTGCTCGTAATTTCCCTGTAGTCGGTAGATAACACCAAGGTTTCCTAGTAGTTTTCCTTGATTTTGTTCATGAGATATAGTATTGGAAATTGCTAAGGCTTCTTGGTAAAGCTCGATAGCTACTTGGTATTGACCTAACAAACCATAAATATTGCCCAGATTAGTCAGCGCAGTTTTTTGAAATTCGGGTTCGGGGGCAATCGCTAACTGTTGTTGATGGCACTCAATAGCTTTCTGATAGTTGCCTAGATCGCAATGTGCTAGACCTAAACTATTTAAGCAAATATTATCAATTTGATGATTAAGCTTTCCTAGAATTTTGTTGCACAAATCTATTTGTTCTCGGTAGTAGCCAAAATTACCGAGTTGACTGTGTAATGGTTCATCTAAATAAATATCTTCAGAATTATTGATAGGAGCAGTCCAAGTCGTAACAGCTACTCCTATCTTAATTAAGTTGGCAGCTTTTTCCCAAGCATCAACTGCACACAAGTGGTAGAATGCTTCTAGATAACCACGTAATTGTTCTAATTTAGGTGAATCTGGCTGAGGTTGGTATTTGGTCATCCAGTTAATGACGGCTCTGTATTGACTACGTTTCCATTTGGGAGTAATAAGTTTTAACGTAGCTGGTTCAATACCAACTTCTGCTAAAAATGTTTTGCTGTAAGGTGTAATACTAACTTCTTGTGGAGCCAGTTTTTCCTCGATATTTAACTCAGGTTGTTTATTCATAATTTTACATAATTATTGCGTTCATTATTCTGTGATAACATCCTAAAATAAGAAATTAATTAAGATAATTATAGCGCTTTCTTATACAACATGAAACAATATCAGATTCTTGTGGAAATGACCAACTGGGTTGACTAACTAGCATCAATTACCTCCGAATCTGTTTCAGCTAAGCAGGTTGCTATTTGTTCTGCAACGGAGTCGCCATCTAACTCTGCAATCTCAGCTAATGCTGCTTCAATATCCTGGACATCCAATTCTGTAGTTTGGATCAGCCTCCAGACTATGTTCACAGCATCTTGAGCATCGGGCAGTTGAAGGCGATCGAAAATAGCAAGGCTTCGTAAAATATGCAGGAGTGCTTGTTGCCAGTCTTGAATGTGAGCATAACTCATCGCGAGGTTGTAGAGAGCATAGCCTACCGAGTCTTCGGCACCAATTTCTTGGGAATGGATAAAACTTTGGTGAAAATAATCAATACCTTTATACACATCACCCAAAGCAGTGTAAGCACTTCCGAGACTGATGAGAGCTTCGTTTTCGTTTTCAACATCTCCTGCTTTGCGGGCTAAATTGACACTGGCGTGGAAGTAGCCAATGGCTCGTGCAAACTGCTTTAGGCGAATGTAGCAGTTACCAATTGTGCCGAGGGCGGCAACCTGGTTACGCAAATCGCCGATTCGACGAGCGATTTTCAAACCCTGTTTCAAACGCTGAATCGCAGTTTTATAGTGCTTTTTGTGAAAAGCAATGCTGCCTAGTCCAAGAATTGCTGTGGCTTCTGAACCAGAGTCGCCGATTTCTCGTCCCAGTTCTAATGCTGTTTGATAAAATTGCTCAGATTGCTCAATTTCTTGTAGGGCAATATGTGCTTTTCCCAGAGCTGCCAGTGCAGTCGTTTCAGTGCTCACGTCTCCCAGACTTCGAGCGAGGTTGAGAGCCTTGTGGTGAAATGAGATTGCTTGATGATGTTCACCGATGCCGTAATAAACATTGCCAATGCTGCCTAAAATAGTTCCTTCATTCACTCGATCGCCCAATTTTTTCGCAATATCGAGTGCTTCCTGCTGTTGATGCAGAGATTCTTCAGGATTTCCCTGCATGAGCAAAGCATCTCCTAAACCGCTCAGCGCACGCATTTGTTCTCTTGGGTAAGAAAATTTTATTGCGAGTGTTAAAGCCTGCTGGTAATAGTCGATGGCTGTTTCATGGTTCCAGAGATAGTTATTGACATCGCCTAGATTGTTGAGAGAGGTAATTTTGCCCTTGGTATCTCCAATGCGATCGACAATTGACCAATCCTGTTGATAATAATCAAGTGCCCGATCGTACTCACCGATTCCTAGATAAACGTCACCTAAATTGCTGAGTACAAGACTCTGAATGTAGTCATCTTCCTGGCTGCGAGCAATTTCTAATGCTCGATCCAGAACAGAAGTGGCAGTCTGGTAATCCCCAAGGCTACTGTAGGTACTACCGAGATTGGAAAGGGTTATGCTTTCCTGTTTGATTTGACCGATTTTTTGTGATTCTTCCAGAGCTGTGTGATAGTAATCAATAGCTGTTTGAAATTGCCCAATCGTGTCGCAAGCGTTTCCTAAACCATTTAGTAGGGAGATATTTCTTGTGTGGTTTAGTTTACCTAGCAGCTTCTGATACAAATTGATTTGTTCAGAGTATGCACCCCAGGTTCCTAGAGCATCGTCTAGATCTTCATCTGTTAAACCAGCAACACGAATCATCAATACTCGATCGGCTTTTTCCCAGTCTTCTAGTTGGAAAAAGTGATAGCAGGTTTCGAGATATCCTCGCACCATCTCCAAATTGGAGCCGGAGGACGGAGGCTGGTATTTGGTTAGCCAATTGACGATCGCTCTGTATTGGGTGCGTTTCCAATGGGGTTTGATAGATTTTAGTTCGCTTGGAGCGATGCCAAGTTCTGCTAAAACTGAATCACTATAAGGTGTCATAATAACTTGTTGTGAACCCAGTTTGTCTTGATTATCTAATTCATTGTTGGTACTCATAGCATCGGTCTATTTTTTGTGATAAAACAACAGAGATTTAATATTTATTTATTTATGAACATTAATGCTTTTGGATTGAATCAAGTACATAGGGTTGAGATAACACATGACTTACAAGGTTAGCCGCTGCTGCTGCTGCCAATGGCTGGTGTTTTTTGTCTTTTTTTCCGTCTCCCCAGTCGCAAATGGCTTTTACTAAAATCCAATCTGTTTTCCATGCTCTTGCTGCCGAACAAAGCCCATGTCCTTACATCTCCCCTCCAATGGCTTCGGGAAACCGTTCAAATAAGGTGGCTTTGAAATCAGAATTATCGACTAATTTTTCCCCTGAAAGAATCGAGCCGACAATAGGCTGACGCTGAGAGTTATCGGGATATGTAAAATTCCATCCGTGAGCATTTTCAAAGCGATCCAATAATGTTCTGCTACTTGGTGGGATAGGACTGCGACTGACATTTTCATTTGGTCCAACGCGCTCCTTTTCATAAAATATAATCTCCGACGCTACTAGCACATCTCCTATTTTCTGCTTAGTTGCATCTTTACCAAAGGCTATACCTACCATAATAATTGCTCTAGGTTTCCGATTCAGAGCTTCATAGGTAGCTATGGTCGCCGCTCCTTCACCAATTGCGCCCATTCTACACTTTGTTACTACAGTATTGTATAATCCACATTTTCCAATATAGTAAATATTCTCTCCAAAATAGCGTAAAATTGCCTTCCTTCTAGGATAAGGTGTGAGCAAGTGCAATATTGCTGTAAGTTCAATCCCAGTTGCCGTCATAATTACAACATCTATGCTATCTTGTATTGCCTGTAATTGTTTTTGATCAATCACTTGGCTTTGAGGAAAATCTGGTTTGTACCAATGTTGAGCCTCTAGCTTATATTCATAATCTTCTTGCTGAGTGTTATATTTATTTATTAAATCTTGGCATTCTATTAATAAGGGAAGCTTTAACTCGGTAGCAAATTTTATTGCTTTTTCGCAGTAATTTTTAGCTAGTTCCATTTCTCCTATCAGTTCATAAGTTTTTGCAAATTCTTTAAATATCTTTGCTTCTAAAACAGGATTTCCTATATTTTGGCAAACAAATAAGGCTTTGTACAGTCTCTGGAAAACATTCTCTATGTTTACTCTAGTTAAAGTTTCTAAATATTGAGATGATTTAGTTAACTCTCTTTCAGCCATTCCTAAGCTAGCTAGAGCTTCTGCTTCTTCATGCTGCAATCCCATATCACTATAAATTGCAAGAGATTTATTGTAATACTCAATTGCTTCGGTGTATTGTCCTAATTCATGATATATAATTCCAAGATAACTAGACGCTTTCGCTTGAATTTCTTTACTTTCTATTTCACTGGCTATTTTTAAACTCGTTTTTTGATACTCAATTGCTGCATCATAATTTTTCAGTAAATGGTCAGTATAGCCCAAATTACATAGTGCATCTGCTTCCCATGATTTATGATTAATATTTTTGGCTGTCTTTAACTGAGAGTGGTAATATTCAATAGCAAGCTCGTATTGTTGACAGCAGATCATAATACTACCCAAGCCTGCTACAGCAAGAATTTTGGTTGGTTCATTTCCAATTTGAAAAGCAATTTCTAAAATTTGTAGATAGTATTTAGTAGCCTCTTGATATTTTCCAACTAATTTGGTATCACTGGCTAGTTTAATTAGTCTATTAATTTCTTCATCGGGTTGTCCTTGAACCTGTAACTTATCCACGTTACTCATGCTCTTCACCCAGTTTTCTTAAGTGTTCAAGAGACAAACTCCGAATTAAATTGTTCTGCCTGATTAACAATCGATCACCTTCAACGAATTCTTCCACTAAATAGCGATCGCGCAACGCATCCAACGCTACCTGCTGTTCATCTTCATCCCGATCCCAA
Source organism: Microcoleus sp. Pol12B3 (assembly GCF_036701355.1). Classification (NCBI taxonomy): domain Bacteria; kingdom Bacillati; phylum Cyanobacteriota; class Cyanophyceae; order Oscillatoriales; family Microcoleaceae; genus Microcoleus; species Microcoleus sp. Pol12B3. Next base: position 28,840 of record NZ_JAUBQS010000036.1, on the reverse strand, counting down.
TCCTCCAAATGTGACAGCCAAAAATCCTCCGGTACTGGACAGCGATACACCGAAGCTTCGCACAGCAATATATAGCCATAGCAAACATCTTTTTGCAACCGATTAAAAGTTTTTTCTAGTCTAACTCGCACATTCCTTCGTAAGTTGTGCGTGTATCGATGCAGGTTGAACTTATCATCGGCTGATGCTGTTATTCCCTTAGTTTTTGCTTCGTCGATCGCGTTTTCAACCTCTTCTACTTCACGTCCGTACTTATTCCAGTAAGCCAGAACATTACCATCAAAAGGCTGATTTCTAATTTCTCCAGCAATCACCCGCAACGCTAAAGGATGTCCCTCATAAGCACGCCCAATTCGTTCTAAATATGGTTTACCTGTTGACTCGGTACCAACATCTAACCCTGTTTTATCGAACAATCGCAACTGTTCTGGTTCTTCCAGACCGCTCAGAGGTTGGCAATACCAAAAGTTTTGATACCTCGCTCCTATTGTTGTTATCTGTACTGGCAAATAATCTGAAGTCAAAATGATACAGCTTTCACAAGAATCTGCTGCTAGCAAACTTTCAAAAAATCGCACCCACCACTCATCTTTAAAATCATTCCATCCCTCTTCTTCATTCCCCTGTAAAATGTTCTCTAAAGAATCAAGTTGAACCAAATAGCGATTCTCTTTTAGATGTCTCACCAACCGATATAGCAGGCGCTGAGTATCTTTGCGGTCTTCCGGTGTAATCAGTTCGCCCCATTTCTCCAGCCATCTCGCCGCGACGCTGGCAAAATCATTAGATTGCTGTTCGTCCTCAAAATTCTCTTCGTGAAATTTCGTCCAATCTCCCTCAAACCAGTCTGATAACTCGACTGCCAATCTTTCCCCTAAAGCCGTTTTCCCAATACCTGTAATTCGCACAAGTATTAATAATCGACAAGACGATCGAATTCGAGGAGTTAAATCCTGAATCAGATTTTCCCGACCAACCCAAGTATCATCAAGTGCAAAGAAGTTGGGAGATATAGGCTGTGTTTTCGGCTTACGGCTGGAACTTAGACTGCTGGCTTCATTTATCTCAAGCTTTGCCAGAATCTCAAAAGCAAACGCACTGGCATTGCGAGCGGCAATTTCCTGAGAATTAGCCAGATCGGCTTCACTATTACTATCAATTAAGTCAGAAATCCCACGGATAACCAGTGCCGATACTTCGTAATTGGCGTGAGCTGCTTGTAGCAAGCGCCACCCCTCCATCTCCACGGCTACCGCATCACCATAGTTCAACTGCATAAACTTAAAAACATCAGACTTGCTTGAAGCAATCACTTTTTCTCCAGCGGCAATCGGCGCAACGAATACGCGGGGGGTAGACTCCGGTGCAGATGTCAGCCTTTGCAGCCAGTCTGATTTGTTGGACTCAGCCCTCGATCGCTGGATTAAGCTGTATGTAGATAGCCCGACATCGGGTCTGGGTTGAAATTTCTGTTTTGCCTTGCCAGACTCGTAACCATAGACCTTCGTCGCGGCTACCACATCACCGATCGCCACATCTTTGATGCCTCCAGCAACTCCCACAAAGAATATGACACTGGGATTGAAATAGGCGATAGCCCTTTCCGCTTCCACCCCGGCACTCGCATTACCAGCACCAACTTCCACAATCCCGACTTCCCATGACGTAGCGTTAGCAACAAATTTTCCGCGTTCGTAAATTGTGCCTTGGGGGTGCATTTCTTCTCGGAGGTCGGCTATATGGGTGCGAACAGCCATATACTCGACCGGGAGAGCGGTCAATATTACTGCGCGAGGCATGGGTTAATCCTTGAAATAATCTGAATATCCACTATTTTGGCTATTTAATCAGGATTTGCCTAGAGAAAGAGAGAATTTCTTTAGCTTGCTGGTAAATATTTGTTAATCAGTCACAATAAATATAGGATTTGAGAAACTGGGAGTCAGCCATGAGTGATAAAGACCAAATTATTGAAATTTTCTTTAAGGAATACGACAAACTGAAATCTGAGCAGGCTCAAAGGATTGGTTTTCGGGATAATCTGCTTTATGTAACGCTAGGTCTGTTCGTAACAGTTGTGTCATTCGCTGTTTCTAACCCATCCAACTATTACGCTTTACTGGTAGTTCCCTGGGTGTGCCTGATTCTGGGCTGGACTTATGTGGTCAATGATGAAAAGATTTCAGCGATAGGGAGGTACATCCGCTACAAGCTGGTTGATAAAGTGAAGGAATACACGGGCTATACGGATTTGGAAACCCTCTTTGGTTGGGAGATTGCTCACCGTGACGACAAACATCGCAAGCGCCGTAAGATTCAGCAATTAATTGTGGATCAAATTACGTTTGTCTTTTCGGGAGCGATCGCTTTGGCAGCATTCTGGTTCCTGGTTCCCAACCCGCCTCTGGGTGTGACAATTATTTCCTGGGTGGAAATTATACTTCTAATCGTATTGGGAGTAGAAATATTTATTTATGCTGATTTGGCAAAAGGACGCTAGCGTTTAATGCTAAAAAAGTGGACAACTAAGTTTTCGCAACTGACAACCTAAGCGATAAATTTGGTTTATCAAGAACCAGCGATTCGTCGGCATAATTCCAGAGCAATTTCATCCTGTTGGTCTGTGAGTAAACGCAACAAATGGCAGAAAGCCTCAAAGACAGACTTATTTTGCCGGAGTCGATTTTGGTCTCGCACCCAGACAGTATTTAGGAGGCAGGCAAGGGCTTCAGTTATCGACTTTTCCTTGAGAATATAATCCAATTTTTCCTGTTTTAGCATCTCTTCAAGCCAAAGGATTGCTTTAAGGCGAATTGGATCTGCAACGGGTTTTTTCAACCATTTGGCGAACAAAGCAATGCGATGCTTGGATATGGGTATGCGCCTAAACCAATCTTCAAAAAGACACCTCATTTCTTTTATAAGAGAACTGTGACGTTCATCCCATTTATCAATTGAAAATCGACCGATACCAATAAGTTCCTCCCAAACCTCCGCATGGTAAGACCACTTAAAATCAGCCGATTCTGGAGGCAATACATAATTAAGAATAGCACGTGTAGTCGCAACATAGTTGAGTGGAACAGAAGTTTGTTGCAATCCATATTGATGGAATGTCTGCATAAGAATTTCAGACCAGTAATGTGCTTCTTGGGGAAGGTCTAAAATGGGTTGCCACAGTTTCTCTGGTTGTTCATTTAAATCCATATATAAAATAGCTATACCAACACGCTCTAATACCCACTGTTCTAGCTCATTTGGGTAAAAATTTTCACTGTGCCATTGATTCCGTTCTCCAGATACTGATACTCGTCGCATCACATAAGATAGTGCTTCGCTCCAAAACTCTATTATATTACAACGCTCTTCTGCATTAGTGACTTTATCAAGAGTAGGAAGCCAAGCATGAGCTGCTTGTATAAGCTGAAAATCTAGGTCGTATTGTCGTCTTGGTATAGTTTCGTCAATAGCACGAAAGCGATCGGATTCATCCATTAACCTCCACGTATCGATTGTGGATGGAGTAACCGCTTCAACAAACGCTTCTAATTGTTCTTCTACCCATTTATTTACTTCTTCTGAAAACTGTTGAATTAATTCTCGCTCTATTTGAAAACCTTCGACGAAGGCAATACGATTCCGAACAAAAGCCCATGCAAATAGAAGTCGTCGCAGGCGAGTGAAGTCTTCAAGAAGAATTGAGCGTAGTTCTGCACAACGGCAAAATAAAATATTTACTGCCTTGTAATGCCGAGCAAACACTATCCGTGCTATGAGGTAGCGAGCTTCTTCATTATCTTTATCCTCAGCCCAGATTAGAGGGAGTGCTTCAGCAACAAAACCATCCCAAGTAGAATCTGCTGGACTTTCAGGAAGATCAAACCGCTCTGATGGAGGAGGGTCAAGAACAATATCTCGAAGATAATCTAGGCACCATTGTTTACGTTCAGGATATTGAGCTAGCCAGTTGCGATAAAAATGGAAAAGTACAGCAATCCCCCCACAGACACAAGCTGCTATTTCGCTGGGAGCGTATTGATTCTTTTGGTAACTATCATCACCATCACCTATGGAAATGATTTGTTGAACTTGTTCCCAAAACTGCTCAATGTCATTTTCTGTTAGTGTCTCCTGCCGATTGAGGTACCTACGACAGCGCATTGGGAAAATTAGGATTAGTAAATTAAATTCTTTGTTACGAAGTTCGTCAGCACGCTCTGCTTGTAAGTCATTAACTTTTGTATTAATAATGATATTACCGTATTCTGGATCTTGCTGAATCTGATAATTATTTATGTCGAAAGTCAAAATCAACTGTTGCAGAAAATCGCGAATCTCATCTTCAGAGTTAACCAAAAATCTAGTTTCCCATCTTTGCCGGGCCTGTTCAAAAAATGCTCTCATAGCAGGGGTCTTGAAAAATAACTCAAGGGCGATTTGGCGCAAATATTTTTGTCGATGTTCCAGATTGTTGAATTGTTGTGCTAATTGAAAAAAGAGTTTTCCTTTTAGAAAAGCACCCATCATTAAGTGATTCCGCCCCTCCACAAGTACCCTGGTTTCCCAAAAGTATATTTCTGGTATGCTAAGAATTGGTTGGAGAGAATTTTCAAACAGAGCCGGCAGTCGCTTACCCACGTCGCAGAGAACCTTCAAGAAAGCGACACTTTTGACTCGCCTTAATACAGTTAGGATATCTTCCTCAATAGGTTGTTTTTGATCAATACGAAGATAAAAATATTTCTCCAGGGCCATCAGTGCAACTTCAACAGTGTGAGGAATATTTCCTAACCCGGCTGACCAACCATAGACTCTAGAATCCCCAATAAACTCCCGTTCCACATTATCTATTAAAAGAACAATAATTCCAGGATGACGACAACTTTCTTTCACAAACTGAGCTAAAAATTCATTCGTATCCCGCTCCTCTTGTTCTTCTACATATTCGTTAGCTTTTATTTCGGTACGGTGCTTCCACCTATCTGTAGTGAAGTCTACCAACCGGGCAATTAATTCCAATCCTTCAAGAAAGTTGATTTGCAGAAATGCTAAAAATGGGCCATGAGTGTATAGTGATGGAGACCAGTTTATGATATCTTCCAATTCAAGCCAATCTCTGGCACTCAAGTAGCTAGCCCACTCATATCTTCGGCGATGACAAATAAGAACGGCGAGAGTAACTTCACGAGCTACAGCAGGATTAACGTGAATTAGTGGCCAAAGTGTTTTTCCCTCAAGAATTACCTTACGGAAGTCATCATCTACATCTCTTCTAGGTCCATCTGGATATGGTTCAGGTAAAGGCTCATTAGGATCGAAGCGCGGATCTGAACTGGTCATTATCGATACAGGAATAGAACCTTGCCCCTCATTATCTTCGCTACTAATTTCTCCCGTTCTCTGACTAGCTCTTAGGGCAAAATCGCTGACAAGATCAGGAAGCTCTCTTGCTCCAGCTAAAGCTACATAATAAAACTGCTTACGGTCTTTGTAGATAGAAGAACTGTAATCTTTTTGTGCAAGGAGTGCTTTTTTTCCCAACAGAAGTCCGATTTCAGCCGCCTCCTGTCGCAGTATCGTTCCGTGAGGCGCATAGTCAAGCCATAGTTTCACAATTTGCCCAACTTCAACAGGCGCTTTAACAATAAATTCTTCGTGATGTTCATAAATAAAACGAAGCATTGCCGGCCAGAATGGCCCGTGAGGGTAACGAATAGTTGCTGAAAATTTAGTCTCGTCAAACCCTTGGGCACGAGCTATTTCAAGGTATTGTGGATCTGGTAGGGTCGCAGATACTAAAAATCTAGTGAGCAGACGCTTAAGCAATAGGCCCTCATTTTCTATCAAATTGGAGCGAATGAGTTCTAGCAGTGGGAGGGGATTTGCAGCAAATACTGGAGCTTCAAGTAAAATATCTTGTGCTAATAAATTAGCTTCATCGGCAAAAGTATCTAAGGTTTGATGCCATTGGGAAATGTCGCCAATATGTTCGAGTAGATAAAGTCCATAGAGACGGAGAGCCCTGTGCCACATTGGGAAGGTCAGGCGTTCTCTGAGATAATTTACAAGGTCGTCATTATGGGATACAAGAAGTCGAAACCTAGACCACTCGCCATACAAATCGTGCTGGAAAACAATACTATTATCTGGGGTTTTACTACAGATATTTTCGCTAAAAAGATTCCCAATCAATTGCAGTTGACTTCCTTCAAAAGTATCGATTGGAATAGCTTGCTTTAGTGTTTCTGCTTGACGTTCAGCTAATAGTTGGACAAAGCGCACTCTTGCTGGGCCTTCATTACCGCGTGCTATTTCTGAATCGCAGAACCATGTAGCAACGCTTGATTCACCAACCCATGTTCCTACTTGAACATCATCTCCGAGACTTAGCCTGATAGTTACTAGGTCTAAAATTTTGAGATTTCCAAATATCTCTCTTAGATGGGTTTGATATTTAAGCCTGTTAGCACTAGGAAATTCTTGCCAAATAGGTTCGAGTTGATCAATAGATAATGGATTACACCGAAATATCTGCCATTCGTTAGTGAGAATGCTTTCTCGCATTAGGTTTTCACACAAACGTGACCACTCTTGTGTTTGGGAAGTTACTAATAATATCCAGGACGATGATTCTTCCTGAAAATTAAATAATCTCAAAAATGTTGAAAGTAGTTTAAAAGAATTAGGATCGTATAGTCTATCGATTCCATCAAGAATAAGTATAGCAGGTTCATTAGATAGGGTTTTAATCATGCTTTCTAATGAATTGGTAAGCTGTAAGTCCGCCTCAAATGCGGCAAAATCAATTTTCTCAAAAGATCTAGCTTCAAACCAAAGAACAGATTGGTTTTCACCAATCAGCTTTTCAGCATAATCTCTAGCTAAAGAAGATTTTCCAACTCCAGAGATTCCAAGAAGAACAGTTACACGGCTTTCAGTACAAGCTTTTTCAAGTTCCTCTAGCTGATTAGCTCGCTTTAAATATACTTTGCCCCCAATTTTGTTCGAGACTTGTTCCATTACTTGTTGGCTTTTTCTAAGCAATTTTACTCGATCCAAATCGATAGAATTAGGGGCTGGATCTTTTTTTGGTAAGTTAGATTTTAGAAAATCAATGAGAAAAGCAGCCGAGGCTTTAGCAGCAAATTCGCGAAAGGAGTCGTCTTTAAATTCGTCAGCATAATCACAAACACCTTTAGCAAAAATCATGTAGTCAAGTTCTTGAATTTCTGAAACTATCCCAATAGCTTCGCCTTCCATTTCTAGTCCAATAATTTCTCTCTGAAATTTACTAATAATGTCAAATATTGAGGCATCTTGTTGAACCTTTGTACCTGTGCCAATCGGACCTAAGTGAATGCTAAAATTGGGATCTGGTTCAGGTGAATCAGGAAAGCAAAATTGAGATTCATTAAGCCATTGTCTTCCTTTGAGAGTGAGTTTAAAATCTTGTCTCTCTATCCAATCCCTTTTCCTAAGTCTTGCAATCGCCTCCTTGCGGTTTGGGCAATACAGATCGAGATCAGGATGTTGACTTGGCTGTAGCTTTCCATTTTGTTCGCAATGCGCTAATATACGCAGTAGCCAATTAGACTGATAATCTATAGAGAGCGATCGCTCATTGATGAATGACGGTTGCCATCCATTTTTCATTTCTTCTACGGCTATTTTCCACTTCGGTTTCAGATTAAATGTAGTGATATCTGGTTGAAAAACTTTATCTTCTCTTTGAACCTTAAGCTTTCCTTCGTCGTACCGAAAGACCCTATCAGCGACCAGAACATCTCCCAGAAAAACATCATTGCGTTTACCAGCACAAATTCCACACATTGCCAAGCATCGGGGGCTAAGTTCCCTAGTTAACTCCGTCGCCAGTGCTGCTGCTGCTGTGGCTCCCATTTTATGCGCCCACATGGCAGCTACGCGAAACGAGAAACCTTGCTCGCTTTCAAAATCACGGAAATAATATTTTGTGAAGTTCTGGTTGCTAAATTTTTCCCAGGCCTCTTCGCCACCAGTAACTTCAAGTAGAGCATCAAACTCTTCCTTGAGGGCTGCAATGACTAAGACATCTACATTTTGACTTTCACTTAGCATTTTTTTGCCAATTAGTTTCTGGTTGGTTGCCTATAGATTAGACTGAAATAGCTACTGTCTGCCTTGGCCTTTGTTTGTTTGTGTCAACTGTCAATAAATCCCCTAAGCCAGATGTTTCCTTCACAATTTTGAACAGAAGAAGCTATGATCTTTCTAAGCGCCTGCTGCAATGATTAGGAAAATTCAACAAGGACATTGTAACAAAAATTAAACCAGTAAGCAAATTTGGAATAGCAGAAAGATATCATTAAGAATATTTACAGCAAAAACGATCGCAAGTACAGTAGCAAAATGCAACTAAAAACTGGGCAAATTGTCAAAGTGCGATCGCGCCAATACCTCGTCGAAGAAGTCGCACCCAAATTCTCGGAGGATACAGACACCTTAGTGCGACTGTCGTGCTTAGAAGATGATGCCTTGGGAGAAAGCCTCGAAGTCCTGTGGGAGCGAGAAGTTGACGCCGTAGCGATCGGCAATAACTCTTGGGATTCCGTCGCGAAGCGGGGCTTCGACAATCCTAAACTCTTCTCAGCTTACCTGCACACCCTGCGCTGGAACTGCGTTACTTCAACCGAACCCAAGCTATTTCAATCCCCCTACCGAGCAGGCATCGAAGTCAAAGCTTACCAGTTAGAACCTCTCCGCAAAGCCTTACTCATGCCGAGAGTTGGGTTATTTATTGCCGACGACGTAGGCTTGGGCAAAACGATCGAGGCGGGACTGATTTTGCGGGAAATGCTGATCCGTCAGAAAGTGCGACGGGTGGTGATTTCTTGCCCCCCTACTGTCGTGCGGCAGTGGCAAGAAGAAATGGAAAGCCGCTTCGGGCTCAGTTTCATAATTTGCGATCGCTCCTTTGTGGCCACCTGCAGGCGCGATCGCGGGTACGGCATCAACCCCTGGACAACTCACACCCGCTTCATCATCTCCCATGCTTTGCTCAGAGATGAAACCTACACCGGCCCACTGCGAGATTGGCTGGGCGAATTTGCAGCCGCATCGATGCTGATTTTAGATGAAGCGCACAATGCCGCCCCTGCCAGCGGTGCTAAATATGCCGTTGATTCTCAGCTAACTCGCACTGTGCGAGATTTAGCGCCTCGTTTTGAACATAAGTTATTTCTCTCAGCAACGCCTCACAACGGCCATTCTAATAGTTTTGCAGCGTTGTTAGAAATTTTAGATCCGCAGCGGTTTTGCCGGGGTGTCCCCGTGCGCGATCGCAAATTACTCGACTCGGTAATGGTGCGCCGTCTCAAGCGAGACTTGCGGGAAATTGGCGATGATTTTCCTAAACGGGAAGTGATTGCGATCTCGATCGACAACCTGCCTGAAACTGCACCTGAACTCCAACTTTCGCGCTTGCTGCAACACTATCGAGAATTGCGAGAAGAGCGATTGCAAGGTGAATCTCGCAGCAACCAAGCAGCGGCGATGTTAGTAATTACCAATTTGCAAAAGCGCTTGCTGTCATCTATTGAAGCCTTTACTCGCACGTTGAAAGTTCACCGAGTAGCTTTAGAAAAGCAAGTTTCTAAACAGCCAATTTTGCGGTTAGAACGCTTACAACTGCTGTCAGAATCGGCGGGAGGTGATGATGAGCGGGCGGAACTGCCAGAGGAAGAAGTGCAGGCAGAAGAAGACGCGCAAATGGCAGCGGCAACTGCTAATAGTTTATCACAAATTACCCAGCGAGAACAAGAAATTTTGTCAGAAATGGCGGAAATTGCCAATGCTGCTCGTTATCAACCTGACCCGAGAATTATTAAGTTAATTGAGTGGATTAGACAAAATCTGTGTCCTGATTTAGGGCAGCCGAATGCTCAATGGTTAGAGCGGCGCGTCCTGATTTTCACAGAATATACGGATACCAAACGTTACTTAGAAGAACAATTGCGATCTGCCTTTGCCAATTCTCACTTAGAACACCAACGAATCGGCGTTTTTCATGGTGGCATTGGCGAGGAACGGCGCGAGGCTATTAAACAGGCATTTAACAGCGACCCAGCCAGCAATCCCCTTCGCATTTTGATTGCCACAGATGCAGCACGAGAAGGGATAAACTTACAAAATTATTGTGCTGATTTATTCCATTTTGACATACCTTGGAATCCCAGCCGCATGGAACAACGCAACGGTCGCATCGATCGCAAACTTCAGCGTTCGCCTGTTGTTAATTGCCATTATTTTGTATTGCCGCAGCGAATTGAAGATCGAGTTTTAGAGGTTTTAATTCAGAAGACAAAAACCATTCAAGCAGAGTTGGGAACTTTGACACCTGTTGTTGAAAAAAGTATGTCTCGTTTGCTGCACAATGGGATTATTCATAAAGAACTGGGGAAAATTACTCAATCCCTTGAACAAATATCTGTAAGCTGCGTCAGTCCTAATTCAAGTAAGCAGTTAGAAACATTTAATACAGACGCACCCTACCCAATCAACTCAGAAACAATTAATCCTAACACATCCACCGCCATTGGGGAAGAATTAGAAGAAATTCGCCTTCGCAAACAAGACCTCACTAAACAGATTTCCGAACTCCAAGAAATGCTCAAGAAATCGCGGGATTGGTTAGGTTTAGATGACCGCCATTTCCGGGATGCAATCTCCGCTTCTTTGGAAATTTTAGGTGCACAGCAACTCAAACCCATTGACGTAATCGCAGCAAACCACAATCCAGAAACAGCGAAATGGGAAATCCCTGCACTTAACCAACGAGTCGGGGCAGATCCAACTTGGACAGTGACGCTGGATACCTTGAGAAAACCTCGCCAAAGAAGTCAACAACTGTGGGATTGGCGTAGGGAATCTCCCATCCGACCAGTAGTTTTTCGTGACCCAGGTTCTCTGGATGGCGAAGTGGTACACTTGCATTTAGAACACAAAATTGTGCAGCGATTATTGGGACGATTTTTAGCCCAAGGATTTCTGCATGATGAATTAACTCGCGCTTGTATTTGTCTCACCGATGACCCGGTTCCTAAAGTTATTGCCTTGGGGAGATTGTCACTTTATGGAGAAGGTGCTACCCGACTTCATGATGAAGTAATTGCCGTTGCTGCGGAGTGGATAGATCCGGCAAATAGGGGGCGGAAAAAACTGAAGCCTTTGGGAGAGGGAGAGAAAGAAAATGTATTGGAATTGCTAGAAAATTCTTTGGCAAATCCGCGATTGCGAGAGGTTTCTGAAGGGGTAAAGATTCGCCTAAAGGAAAGTGCGTCTCAGGATGTTGAGGAGTTAATTCCGAACCTGGAAAGTCGGGCCGAAGTGTTAGCCCAAAGGGCAAAGCGGAAGTTAAATGAGCGCGGTTTGAAAGAAGCAACTGAGATGAAGAAAATTTTAGAACAGCAGCAACAGCGCATTTTAGCACGGCAACAAGAAACTCAAGCGATTCAGTTATCTCTTTTTCCAGAAGAGGAACAGCGACAAGTGGATGCTGATAGGCGTTATTGGCAGAAACGTCTGCAAGGTTTGTCTGAGGAATTAGTGAAAGAACCGGCTCGAATTGAAGCGATTTATCAGGTAAAAGCGGTGCGAATTGAACCAGTGGGGTTAATGTATTTATATCCGGTGTCGGGTTGAGTCTGGGTTGGGTGCGTCAGGCGGTTATTCATAGTTATAGTTGGGTCTTTTAAAGCTGACGCACCTTACAATATATACAATTTATGGAAAAGCTAAAGTCAAGGCAGGAGGAACAATGGCACAAGATCCAGAATTAATCAGACATAAAGAATGGTTGGGATTCCTGCAACCAGTGTGACTTGTTGTGTCGCCTCCCGCCTTAGTAAAATTTCAGTGCGTGCCGAATCGCAATATCGTTGAATTGCAGCAAGCTTTCCAAGAAATTATTACCACAAATAGCGAGGAAAGTCAAGCATTAATTTCAGATTTTCCGGCGTTTGTTGCCGAGGTTTTGGGGTGGGAACCCTATGATTTAGTGGCAGAAATTAATCCAGAATTCACGGTGCCACTTCCTGACTACGGCGAGACTTTAAAACCAACTTATACAGTTCTAGATCCAGAAGCAGTTCGCCCCTGTATATTAGTCCAAATTATAGAAAATAATCGCTCTTTTGATGAATTAGATTTAGACTCAGAAAAAGCAGGTCACTGGAACGCTTCGCCACAAGCAAAATTTGAACGCTTATTGCGCGAAACGAGCGTTAACGTGGGGTTATTGTGCAACGGTTCGCTATTGCGCTTGGTTTATGCGCCGCGTGGCGAATCGTCGGGGTATTTGACGTTTCCGGTGGCGGCGATGTGCGAAGTTGCCGGCCGCCCAATTTTAAGTGCGATGGTAATGCTGTTAGGTTCGGATCGCATTTTTGTTGCGCCGCCGGAACGCCGTTTGCCAGCTTTGTTGCAGGAAAGCCGCAAATATCAAAGTGAAGTTTCGACAAAATTAGCCGAACAGGTTTTAGATGCCCTCTGGGAATTGTTGCGGGGATTTCAGACAGCGGATGAGGCGAGTAATGGTAAATTATTGAGTGAAATTGCTCAAACAGAACCGCAGCATATTTATGGGGGATTGATTACAACTTTAATGCGGTTGGTGTTTTTGTTGTACGCCGAAGATGAGGGGTTGATGCCGCAAGATTCGGTGTATGCGCGGAATTATGCGGTAACGGGACTGTATGAACGGTTGCAAATTGATGCGGGAAATTATCCCGATACGATGGATCAGCGGTATGGCGCTTGGGCGTGGTTGTTAAGTTTGTTTGGGTTGGTTTATGAGGGCGGCGGTCATTTACCTCAGTATTTACCAGCCCGTCACGGTCAGTTATTTGACCCGGATGAATACCCGTTTTTACTAGGTAAAAAAGTAGGGCGCGTCGCCGCCGAAAATCTCGGTGAAATGTCAAAAACTGAACAAGCGACGCACCAAACAAACTCAGTAGGGTGTGTCGCCGCCGAAAATCTCGGTGAAATGTCAAAAACTGAACAAGCGACGCACCAAACAACTCAAACAGCGACGCACGAAACAAACTTAGAAACAGCAACGCATCTTACAGAAGTGCCGCGTATTTCCGATGGGGTGATTTTTCGCGTATTAAATCGGTTGTTGATTTTGGACGGAGACAGACTTTCTTACCGTGCTCTCGATGTCGAACAAATTGGTTCGGTTTACGAAGCGGTGATGGGTTACGAAGTCGAACGGGCCCAGAGTTTATCTATAGGAGTGTGGAGTAAACCTAAAAGTTCAAAAGTCTCAGTTACGGTTGTGGTTAGCGTCGAGGAAATTCTCAAAACTAAGGCAAATGACCGCGCTAAATTTTTAAAAGAAGTGGCGGGATGCGAAATTACTGGTAATTCCCTCAAAGAGTTAAAGGAAGGGAAAACCGCTGATGATATAGTCGCGGCGTTAGGCCGGAAAGTATCAGCGCAAACTCGCACTTTAATGCCTGTGGGTTCTCTTTATTTGCAACCAGGCGAAGAACGGCGGCGCAGCGGTTCCCACTATACCCCGCGCGCGATGACGGAACCAATTGTTAAGGAAACTCTCAGACCGATTTTAGCAGCATTGGGAGAAAATGCCACGCCAGAAGAAATTTTAGAGTTAAAAGTTTGCGATTTGGCGATGGGTTCGGGGGCGTTTTTGGTGGAAACTTGCCGCCAGTTAGCAGAAAGGTTAGTGGAAGCTTGGAACAAACACAATTCTTTGCCGGAAATTCCCCTTGATGAATATCCTTTGTTGTATGCGCGGCGGTTGGTAGCGCAACGGTGTTTGTATGGGGTGGATAAAAATCCCTTTGCAACTAATTTGGCGAAGCTGTCGCTATGGTTGGTGACTTTGGCGAAAGAACATTCGTTTACTTTTTTAGATCATGCGTTGAAATGTGGCGATTCTTTGGTGGGGTTGACTCGTGCAGAAATTGGGGAATTTGTTAAAGCAACTGATATTTATAATGCGCCTTTGTTATCGTTGCTGAAAAATCGGGTAGATCAAGCTAAGATTTATCGAAATGAAATTGGTAAGTTAGCTGATGATAAAGATGAGGAAAAACGGGAACGTTTCCAAAAAGCCGAACAGGAATTAGAGGAAGCTAGGTTAACGGGAAATATTGCTGTCGCGGCTTTCTTTTCTGGGGAGAAAGATAAGGAACGCAAGGAAAAAAGAATCGAGTTTTCGCAAAAAATTAATGATTGGCTTTCAGGGGTTGTTAATCTCAAGCAAATAGAAGGTATTGCTGAAAATTTGCAGAGGTTAGAAAAGCCGATTCAGCCGTTTAATTGGGAGATAGAATTTCCCGAGGTGTTTGACAGGAAAAATCCTGGTTTTGATGCGATTATTGGAAATCCGCCTTTTTTGGGAGGAAAAAAAGTCAGTACAAACTTTGGCAATGAATATTTAGAGTGGCTAAAAGTAGCTAACCCTGAATCGCACGGAAATGCTGACATAGTAGCGCAATTTTTTAGACGAGGTTTTACAATTCTGCGAAAAGGCGGTTGTTTGGGTCTAATTGCTACAAATACCATTGCCCAAGGTGACACGCGCAGCACTGGTTTAAGATATATCTGTCAGAATGGTGGCACAATTTACAATGCAACAAAGCGGTTTAAGTGGATTGGTTCGGCCGCAGTTGTAGTCAGTATTGTGAACGTCCAAAAAGTAGATACAGTAAGGTGCGTCGCTACAGATATTCTCGATTCATCTCGAATATCTCCCGCAACGACGCACCCTACGCAACTCGCAGCGACGCACCCTATACTCGACGGGCGACAAGTTCCGCTAATTTCTGCATTTTTGTTTCATGCGGGGGGTAATGAAAATCCTCAAACTTTATTAGCAAATGCTGAGAAAAGTTTTCAAGGTAGCATTGTGCTAGGTATGGGGTTTACATTTGATGATACTAACCCGGAGGCGACACCCATTGCAGAAATGCACCGTTTAATCGAACAAAATCCTAAAAATGCCGAGCGAATTTTTCCTTATATCGGCGGTGAGGAGGTTAATTCTAGTTCAACTCATGCCCATAATCGCTATGTGATTAATTTTGGTGAGATGAGTGAAGCTGAAGCGTGGGAATATCCTGATTTGATGCAAATTGTAGAAGAAAAAGTTAAGCCTCAGCGCGATTCATTAAAACGTGATGTTTATCGGACTCGTTGGTGGCAATTTGCTGAAAAACAACTTGCTCTTTATAAAGCGATCGCCAAGTGTGATCGTGTGTTAGTTACAAATTGCGGTGCCTCCAAATATATCTCATTTAGCTTTCAGCCATCTCAGATGGTTTTTGCTAATACTCTTGATATTTTTGCTTTTGAAACTTATCCAGCATTTTGTACATTGCAATCTCGCATACATGAAATTTGGGCAAGGTTTTTTGGTTCATCCTTAGAAGATCGATTTCGCTACACTCCCTCAGATTGCTTTGAAACCTTCCCCTTCCCCGAAAATTGGGAAACCAACCCCACCCTAGAAGAAATAGGCAAAACCTACTACGAATACCGCGCCGCCTTAATGATACGCAACAACCAGGGACTCACCGAAACCTACAACCGGTTCCACAACCCGGACGATCGCCACCCGGATATAATAAAACTGCGACAATTACATCAAGAATGCGATCAAGCTGTATTAAAAGCCTATGGGTGGACAGACATCGCCACCGACTGCGAATTCATCCTTGACTACGAAGAAGAGGAAGAAAGCGAAGGAATTAGCAAACGCCAGAATAAAAAACCTTGGCGGTATCGATGGCCCGAAGAAATACACGATGAAGTGTTAGCGAGGTTGCTTGACTTGAATCTGAAACGCCATCAAGAGGAAATTCTGGGAGGGAAAGCGGCCGAGGGGAAAGCGAAAGGAGGTAAAAAGACAGCTTCTAAATCTCGCAAAAAAGTTTCAGATAAGCCGCCTAGTATTCCCGGTTTTCCTGATAGTCTGTAGGGTGCGTCAGGGGAAGATTTATCGCTAATAGCAAAGAATTGATGAGTGACGCATCCTACTCACACCATTGCAACTAACTTATCAATAGTCTGAGATGCCCAAGGTTGTACTTCATTTTCTTGCAACACTTCCGCCCCCAACTCCCTGTAAGTTGAGATAGTTGTTTGATACACTTTGTTTAGTTTTTCATAACCCTGCCACTCTTGTTTTGGGGGAAGTGCAACAATTCCTATAGGCAATTTACTGTCAGATTCTTTAACATCTAAAATCATCCAAGAAATAGAATCTTGCAAAATTTCAGGCGGATAAACTTCAAAGGATATCCCATGCGCGACTAAGTAAGGTTGACCGTTAGCAACAACCGCATCAAACGTGTGTTCTTTATGACTTCCTTTTACAGGAAAATTATTTTTTAGCATTTCTTTTAAAGCAGGTTTATCATCATAGGATCTAAGAGTTTTTCTAATTATAGAAGTTATAATTCTCGCAGCATCTTGGCGAGTTCGCTTAGTTTTTGCAGAAACTACATTAACCAGGTAAGTCTGCGCGATATCTTCTAATAAACTCTCGACATCCTCCAGAGAGCCCCGAGGTTCGGTGAATTGAATACTATTCATCCAACCCTGTGCAATCTTTTTTAATCGTTCATGTCTAGGCGTATCATTTGGATGATCTCCCGGGAAAAGCAAACCTTCCCCCGCAGCTTTGTTCATTCGTTTTGCAAAATTTCTGAGAAAATTAATATCTTCGCCACCAAAAGCCTGAACTCGGCCCCAATTATTTACAAATTGTACGCGCACATCATTATCATCAAAAGCAACAACGCCAATATTAATCCGTTCATCAGCGATGGGATTGGGGACGTATTGAACTATACTATATCTGCTTGCCATTGCTTTTGCCTCCCTCTATAAGAAAGTGCTTACAAAAAAGTTAATAATTGTTGTTGCTGTCTAGTTAAGTATTCTACTAGAGTAACACGCTCGTCAAGAGTTAGCCCCCACTTGCTAGGCGGAGTCGCCACTGCTTGAATGATTGTTTTTTCACTGACGCTTGAAAGAGCCCGGAGTGCCGAGCTAATCTCATCTGAGGTAAAGTTGCAATTTTCACGCAAATATGAGTTTAGTTCAGCTTGGGGTGCTTGTATCAGATCACGCTCTGTCCAATTGGGGCCACCGGGAAAGAAATGACCATGATCCACCGAGTAAACTAATCGCGGTGGATTCTTCTGGAAAATAAACTGGATGTCGTTAGCATAGACCCATCCGTACAACACAGCAAGCAAAACAAACCTGGATCTATTTTCAGGTTCGCTAGTTGCAATCACCTCCCAACTATCAAAGCAATTTGGTATAAAGAGAGTAGCGTGTGCTGTGCCTGAAGGAATATGAGAGAGACGAGGTTCAGTCGCAATAAGTTTAGCCGACACTTCAACAATCTTAGGTTCGCCAACGGGTGCGCCTATTGCAAAGCCAAGCCTTGCAGTAATCTGGTCATTTACAATTTGTCGCCCTGCTTGTTGACCTTTAACCACATACTCTCTACCATCCTGACACTTGAGCAAAACTGGTTCTGCTTTCGTTTTCCACCCTTTGCGGAAAGTTGTTGCCATGATGGGTATTTCAGGTTGTGAAAGCGCATCGTTTAGCTTGTGCTTCCAGTGTTCCCTCGCGTTTTCTGTATTTTCGCTTTTGCCCACAAAAACAAGTATAAAATTTAGGTATATCCTCCCAAATTATCCTATTGCTATCTGCTTTGTCAATTTATTTAACGAAAAAACTTGACGTAATACCCAGAGTTTAAGATAATAAAGAGGAACCTGCGTTATACAAACGATTGGCAAGGAAAGTGAGACTTTATAAATCCCCAGATTTTCGAGATGCTATCTGGGAGGGGGCTGAGAACATTTTGCCAATCTCGGTAAATTAATTAAACTTCGATGAGGTATTACATAATGTTTGATGCTTTTAAATGGTGGCTATCATCTTTAACGCCGACTCAGCTCCAACTATACACAGTGGTTATTACTACTTTAGTTTTCGTTATTACTTTAAGTAGATTTATTTATGATGTAAATAAAGATTGGACAAAAATAACTATCAAAATCAAGCGTGATAGTGATAGTTTGCTAGCGATACAAAAGCCTGTGAGAAATTATTTATTAATTCAAGTTATTAATAAAGGCTCTAACCCTGTAATAATCAATGAAATAGGAATTGTTGTTCACAAGAGAAAGTATATTAATTTTGTAGATATGCAGGAAGCATTTTCTCTATTAAAAGACTACGAGAATGAAATAATGGGAAGTCTTGAATGGGTAGCCATTCCCGGTACAGTAAACCCACGAGCTATAGGGATAGCTCAAATTTTATTTTCTAACTTAGAACAATAGTCCGGACACTTTTTATATGGCCCAATGGCTTATCCTCTAAGACTTTGAGCCACTGTGGATAATTAAATCAATGTCAGCTCCACCCCTGACTTACATTTAATTAGACTTTTTTATGATCCTTGCCCTGTAAAGCTTGTAGTCTCGTTCCAAAAACTGTCCGGAGTATTGTTAGAAGAAGCTTATAAAAATATAAAAAAAGAAAAACAACTGTCGCTTGAAGAGCCAGGATACCTGCGAACACTTAATCTTGTCACTGCTTATGAAGAATTGATGAAGTCGTATAACACTAGCACTCAAGTGCTGACGGTCAAACCTTATACAGTGACTACTACAGGTCAGCGTTTTATTGGAAAAAAAACAAAGATTCAATTAGGAAACCTTCATACAGCCGTGCAAGCTACGACTCAAAAAAAAAGATTCCTTTGATACAAGTAAGGAATCATTTAGGGATTAAAGTTTGGACTAATTATTAAACAATTTAATTAAAGGTAAAGACATATTAATGAATATCAATGCAACCCCGACAACCCCCGCCCAAGTCCGCCAACACCTAATCGACGCCTTACAACTCGACCTGATCGGCCCCATCCCCGACGACGAAGCCCACGCCACAGAAATCATCAACCAACCCCCTTCCCGCTGGTATCTCAGCGGTTTTCTCGTACCCTACGGGGCCGGTCTCGAACAGCGTAGCGACGACACCAGCAACGACGAACTCGACGAACACAGGGGCGTCAGTCCCGGCGACGACGAAAACCCCCCGGAAAAATCCTCCGCCCGCAGAGCATTTTTTCCCTCTTCAATGGGGCTGAGTTTCCTGGTTCCCAAAGAAGCAACTCACTTCCGGGCGATCGCATCTTGGGGCGACTACTCGCCCATTCCCACAGAAGAGGAAAAAGCAGAAACCAAACTGCAAAGTCTCGTCTCCGGTGATTGGCTGCGGAAACCTCAACAGGTAGAACTAGATGTTCCCATCAAAAGCAGCACCGCGCCCTACACTTTGGACATTCCCGACAGCGGCGGCTTAAAACTCGTCATTTCCGTTCGCCCCGTGTTGTCTCAGATTAAGTTACCCCCCGGTACCCGTTCCGTCTCCGCTTTCCTTGTCAACTACCGCACCCCCACCACCGACGACTCCTTGCGAGATACCACTTACATCTTCCAAGCAACTTTAACTATTCACACCCCCTACCCCCTCGTCCCCCGCCCGAATTTGCGGGGACAAACCGATGATGATTGGGATGAAAAGGTGGCCGACTTGCAGTATCGGGAAGACTGCGAATTTGCTGTTGGCCACAACATTTCGGCGATCGCCCTCGTCCACTCGGACTCGATTTGCAAGGAAATTCGCACCGCCTGGATACCCACCGCTGACGTAGAAAAAGTCATCGCGGCCGTTGTACCCGGAACTGAACTGGAAATGGAAGCGATCGCGGAGGCACCCAGTCCCGCAGCTTTGCGGTCAATGTTAGAGCCAATGGTAACAGCTTACGGCGATTGGATTGCAGACCAGCGGCACAAATTCCCCCTCGATCTCAACCGAGCTCAAATTGCCCAAAAGTTGCTCAACCGCGCCCAAGTCGCGCGCGATCGCATCGCTGCGGGCCTCGACGCTATGAATGACCCCGAAGTGTTCGAGGCCTTTAGAATTGCCAATTTCGCGATCGCCAGATCCATCCGTCAACGGGCCACCCATGACAGTGAGAAAACGCCCGCAGAAATCCACGCCCCCAAATGGCGGCCGTTTCAGCTAGCCTTCCTGCTGATGAACTTAACTGGAATTGCCGATCCAGAAATGGGCGATCGGGAAATCGTAGATTTGCTCTTTTTCCCCACCGGCGGCGGCAAAACCGAAGCATATTTAGGGTTAGCCGCATTTACTTTAGTTCTGCGACGGTTACGAAATCCAGGGCTTAGCGGGGCCGGGGTTAGTGTCTTAATGCGCTACACTTTACGCCTGTTAACCTTAGACCAACTGAGTCGGGCCGCCACTCTGATCTGCGCTTTAGAATTAGAACGGCAAAACGATGTTCAAAAACTAGGCACTTGGCCTTTTGAAATCGGGTTGTGGGTCGGACAAGCAGCCACGCCAAACCGCATGGGACGCAAAGGGGATAACAACCCAGAAAGCGCCCGTGCCCGCACCATTGCCTATCAAAACGACGATCGTAATAAACCCTCACCCATTCCCTTAGAAAACTGCCCTTGGTGCGGTGAAAAATTTACCCGCAACTCCTTTACATTATTCCCCAACGCAGAAAATCCCACGGATTTAAGAATTCTCTGCACCAACCGTAAACGCCTTGCCAATAACCAACCGCAATGTACTTTTAAAGGAAATAATCCCTTGCCCATTGTTGCGGTTGATGACCCCATCTATCGCCGCGTCCCCTGCTTTATCATCGCCACAGTCGATAAATTTGCCAACCTACCTTGGGTCGGAGAAACTGGGGCTTTATTCGGAAAAGTCGATCGCTATGATGACAACGGATTTTACGGCCCGGCTACTATTGGCATCGGTCGGACACTAGAAAAACCTCTCCTACCACCAGATTTAATTATACAAGATGAATTGCACCTAATTTCCGGGCCTTTAGGCACGATGGTCGGACTTTATGAAACGGCTATTGACGCCTTATCAGCTTTTGACAAAAATGGCAAAAAAATCTATCCTAAAATAGTTGCTTCAACTGCAACCGTGCGGCGAGCAACAAAACAAATTCGCGCCTTATTTGGTCGCACCGAAGTCGATGTTTTTCCGCCTCCTGGCCCAGACCGCCGCGATTCATTCTTTGCCAAAACAGTCCCCGCCACAGAACAAAACCCCCGCACTTATATCGGCATTGCCGCTCAAGGTCGCAGCTTAAAAGTCATCTTGCTGCGGACTTATTTAGCTGTATTAGGGGCGGCTCAAAAACATTGGGATGCCAACGGCGGCGCGAGGAATAAAAATAATCCTGCTGACTCTTACATGACCTTATTGGGTTATTTTAACTCCCTGCGAGAACTGGGGGGAAGTCGGCGCATCGTTGAAGATGAAGTCAAATCTAGATTGTTAGGGTATAGCCAGAGAAAACGGGAAAATGAGCAGTCAGGATGTTTCGCTAACCGCCAAATTAACGATGAACCTTTAGAATTAACTTCTCGCGTTAGCACTAGCCAAGTTTCGGAAGCAAAGCGCTGTTTAGCCTTAGCTTTTTCAGACGCACACCGGGTGGACGCTGCACTAGCAACTAATATGATTTCTGTGGGTTTAGATATCACTCGCCTCGGATTAATGGTCGTATTAGGACAGCCAAAAACAGCGGCCGAGTACATTCAAGCAACCTCGCGAGTAGGGCGAGACGAACAGCGACCGGGATTAGTGGTAACATTATTAAATGTACACAGACCGCGAGATCGCTCTCACTACGAACGTTTCGGCGCGTGGCACAACACTTTTTACCGGGCAGTCGAAGCAACCAGCGTCACGCCTTTTTCTCCCCGTGCCATTGACCGGGGGATTGCTGCTATTACCGTTGCTTTAGCGCGTCTAGGTAATCCAGAAATGACCGCACCTTTAAATGCAATTAAAATTACAGAACAGCGCTCTAACTTAGATTTTGTTGCTGATATCATTGCCCAGCGTTCTGAAATCCACGACCAAGACCGAGACGGCGAAGAAACAGAAGAGTTGCGTCTGAAACTAAAAGAGCGAGTCAAAGATTTGCTGGACACTTGGCAACAGATTGCTGCGGGAAAAGACAGTTTGCAATATCAGCAAGAAGTAGGACGTGCATCCCCTTTATTATTTGACCCCCTTGACCCCGACTTGCAGAGGCAACCGCAACCGGCTAAAAAATTTAAAGCGCAGCGCAGTTTGAGAGATGTGGAACCTGTTGTCAATTTGTGGGTGAAAAATCCAGATGGGTTCGAGATTGATGAGGATTAATTCGCGCACGGTGCGTCAGATTGAGCATCAAGATTAACTCACTTAGGGTGCGTCAGAAAAAAAATATTTGCCGAGCCGAAGATTTATCACTGACGCACCCTACTAACTGCAAGCAAATTTCCTGCTGACGCACCCTACTAACTACAAACTACAAACTAACTAAAATCAATATGAAAATCCCATCAGGACAAATTCGCCAAAGTCAAATTTTAACCACCTTCGGGCCGGGGGCAATGGTCGATTTGCCCAACTATTCGATTATTATCGGCGGGTTAAACCACTGGCGGGGCGAGCGCTCGCGCATCCACGAAGAGCGCCTGGAAGAGCGAGTTGCCGAAATTCTCGGCCTGGGCCGCGTTTCCCTGTACGCTCCCCCTGTAGATGAACAAAACCCCAGCGGTCCTCGCACAGGCATCACCGCCTTCACATTTCCCACTTGGTTTGTAGCGCAAGATGATAGCACTTGGAAAGCTTCCAACGGCAAAGAATACCGCACCAGACCTTTAATTCGTTGGGGGAGTTTAGTTAAGGGAAAATATCTGAATGCTGAGAGGAAGAAAAGGCCTGTTGTTCCGGTGCGCTTCGTGCAAGCTTGCGCCAACGGACATATCAGCGATATCAATTGGTATGCTTTCGCCCACAATAATTTGGACGCTCCATGCCGAGGACAATTGTGGCTTGATGAAAGCGGTTCTGGCAATGATTTTGCTGAAATCTTCGTCCGCTGCGAAGCTTGCAAAGCCCGTCGCCCCCTTTCTGATGCTACTGTCCCGTATTCTAAAGTGCTCGGCAGGTGCTTGGGAGAGCGCCCTTGGCTCGGCCCTGTTGCAAAAGAACCCTGCCTTTCTAGAGAGGGCGATCGCCCGTTGTATAATCGACTGTTAGTGCGATCGGCGAGTAATGCTTATTTTGCTCAAGTGCTTAGCGTGATTTCTCTGCCGGACACCGACGCAAAACTCAGGGAAGCTGTCAATCAAGTTTATGAAGATTTCCTGCAATATGCTGAAGATTTAAATGATATCAGAAAAGAGCGAAAAAAACAAAAAGTTCTTAATGCTTTAGAAGGTTTAAGCAACGAAGCGGTTTGGGAAGAAATACAGCGAAGAAAGGCAGGATTTTCTAATACAAAAAAGAGCATTAAGCAAGTGGAAATTGAAACTTTACTTGCTAGTCCTGATGAAGTTGGGGAAGATGTGTCCGAAGGAGATTTTTACGCCCGCGCTCGCAAGTTAGAGGGGCTAAATCCTCTCGCAACAGCTCGCATTGAACGCATTATTCTAGTGCATCGGCTCCGAGAAGTCGTGGCGCAAGTCGGATTTACTCGTTTTGAAGCAGCTATGCCGGATATTGAGGGTGAATTAGATATTAACGTGCGACGAGCAGCTCTTGACATCGATCCGACGTGGGTACCGGCGATTGAAAATAGGGGTGAAGGAGTATTTATCGCCTTTAAAAAAGAGGCAATTGACCAATGGCTGAAGCAAAAAGCTGTTCGAGAAAGAGGAGAAGAGTTGCATAGGGGTTTCCAGAAATGGTGTAACACTAGAGGGATTCCGCAGGACAAAGCCAAGTTTCCGGGATTGCCTTATATTATGTTGCACTCCCTCTCTCACTTATTAATTACTGCTGTTTCTCTGGAATGTGGCTACGCGGCTAGTGCCATCCGGGAACGCATTTATGCTGGAGATTCAGGCTACGGTATTTTGCTCTATACTGGCACCTCTGGTAATGATGGAACTTTGGGGGGACTGGTGCAAATTGGCAAGCGCATTGAATTACTGTTAATCAGCGCATTGGAGTTAGGAAGGCTTTGCTCTAACGACCCAGTGTGTGCTCAACACGAACCGGAAAGTGATGCCGAAGACCGTTTCTTACATGGGGCTGCTTGTCATGGGTGTTTGCTGATTGCTGAGACTTCTTGCGAAAGGCGCAACGATTTTCTTGATCGGGCTTTGGTCGTAAACACAGTTAATAGTAACAGTGCTGCGTTTTTCCCCGATGAATTGTGATCTATCTCTAAGGAATACAGGCAACGGAAATTTCCCCCGTGGGGAATTCCGTTTAATATTACCGAAGTTTATAGATATTCCGAAACCGACAGCATTCAGCATCAAACAGCAGCTTAACCGTTCCCGTTCCGCTATTGCGCCCTTTCAATCCAATAATTTCAGCGATTCCCAGATCGGGAAAATCAGGATTGTAATAATCGTCCCTGTAAACTCCAAGCACAACATCCGCATCCTGTTCAATCCCACCAGAGCCACGCAAATCCGATAAACTTGGACGCTTGTTTGCGCGAGTCTCTACCCCCCGATTGAGCTGGGAAAGCAGCACAACCGGCGCGTCAACCTCGCGAGCCAAAATCTTCATCTGCCGCGTAATTTCGCTGATTTTATTGACAAAATTTTCATCGGCTGAATTCACCATCAATTGCAGGTAATCAACAATTACCAAACCCAATGGGCCGCCAGCACAAAGAACAAGAGCGTGCTGGCAGGCGCTCGCAAGCAATCAAAACAGGAATGGAGCGTACTAAAAACTGGAATCAGCACGTTGAGCGACCTTCTGTTAGTGAGTCGGCAGAAGAGTTTTTAGCAAATCCTTCCTCTCAAAAAGTCATTGAGGCTTTGGAGTGGAGCAAGGACTGTCATTAACAAAAGCGTCTGAAAAGGCACGGATTGTGGTTAATGCAGTACGTAAAGTTCAAAAGTAATTGGTTCAAACAAACGTACATATCACACACATAGGCAGCCAGAAAACACATCGGAGCATTAAAATTCAAGTTAGCGTTGGAGTCGAGGCTAGTCAAAGGTTATAGGATTGAAGTCCAAAAATGAAGCTAACAAAAAAGCCCCAAGCATCACTTGGGGCTAAGAGATTAGTCTTCTTCGTCATCCTCCTCATCAAGATCAATCATCCCTTCAACCAGTTTGCTTCGGTCAAAGCTCCTGAGTTCTTTCTCAACAATGCGCTGGTTAAAATCGAGAGCTGGTTGCATGATTTTAATCTTTTCGCGTAAGTCGTAGTGTTTCCTTTTAGTTTCAAGGCTGTGTCCCATTGCTAAAACTGAAGCTTGTTTTTCGGCGTCTGATAGACCAATTTCTTGACTGTAGGTTTCAAACGAGTGACGCAACTTGTGAGGAGACATAGCAATTTCGGCAAAGCGCCAAAAAACTTGTTTAACTTTTTTTCCAAAACTTGATGAATTCAGAAGTTTTCCATTTTTGTACTGGAGAAAAAGAAAATTATGTTTCTGCTCTTTAACCAAAATCTTACGCCACTTATTAATCCACATTTCAAGGTAGTGATAAAATCGGGTGCCATCGAGGAAAGTGAAATTGTTGAGAGGAATTCCCACTTCTCCGTAGGTTTTCATGGTTTTGTAGTCTTCAGGCCACAGATAATACTGAGCCTCACTAGGGTTTTTGGATTGGGACAGGGACGGCGAACTAATTTTTTGTGGGGATATATTAGCGATCCCTCTTTACGCCTAGAGATTGCTGCCTGTATTAATAAGGTGATGAATTATAACCGCCATTAATAGGTGGAAGTCGAGCGACTACTGTAAACCGAGTCAGGCGGTAAATTTTTATCCGACTGTCAAGCTCGCTCGGGCAATAACAGTTTAGCCGATTGCAAAGCGCGGGCCCGACAATAATATTTCACCCGACTGTCAAGGCTGGCATAACGGCTGCTGTGTTGCCAATTTTATCACACTTGCTTAACTTGATTTTTAATTCAACTTCCCATACTGTAACTTGATTATTAAATCAATCCACTTTTTGTTAAAAACGCTAAAAAATTAGCTAATTGTTGCGTCAGCTAAAATCAGGCATTTGCAGTATAAAGTCAGGCAAGTGCAGTATAAAGTCAGGAGTTTGCAGGTATTTGCAGGAACTGCACTTTACCTGTATTTACCGGAAAATATCCTGCAAATGCCTGACTTTTTCGGTCAAATTACTGCTTTTTTGTGCAGAGACTGCCTTTGCTTGTTGAGGCTGGTTTTGGCTGTTCTCTCTCGGTAGCAAGCAATGGTTTTGCGATCGCAAACCCTGACTAATCTATGCAGACAAAAAATAATGCACCCTGATGAATGGGGAATCCTAGGTGTTAAGTAGCTTGATTTTTACCCGATATTCGACTGTGCCGATTGCTCACATTGCTCCTGTTGTTGTGGCGGCTTTTGTGGCAGCACTGGCATCAATTGCCGCAATTTTTCCATCGCGCCTGGGTAGCGATCGCTCAAAAGCTCGCTCTCTTGTAAACTAAATTTTATGCAAGATAGGAAGCTAGGGAAAAAAGTTAGGAGCAGTGGTAGCAATAGCAATGTTGGGAGATATATTTATACCGATAGCGGTAAAGGAAAGTTCCGGCTAAGCTTTCTGAAACTTATAGTGCGATCGCTCCTACCTACAACGGCTTCAAGCGGCCGGGGCGAGCGCTGTATTGGCCACATGGCGATTGCCCTTCAACGAGCGCCGAGCAGTAAATTAAAGTCGCCACACCTTGGTTATTCGCTATTCGCGAATATAGAATAAAGGAAACAATGCGCTCGCTCATCCGCTATGCTAAAACCCCAAGATATCCTTGCAATACTCAAAGTCCACAGTTGGGATTCAACGAACTGGACGTACAGTTCTCTCGCTCAAAGCTTGGGCATGAGCGCATCAGAAGTTCATGCTGCCCTTGAGCGTTCTGAAGCTGCGGGTCTGTATTATGGCTCCGAGCGGAAAATTTTGAAGCAAGCGGTGTTGGAATTCTTGGTTCACGGGTTGCGCTATGTATTCTACGCCCAGCCAGGCCCCCTCTCGCGGGGATTGCCAACTGCACATTCTGCTGAGCCGTTGAAAAGCAAGCTGGTTGCCTCACCGTCTGAGGTTTACGTCTGGCCTGACCCTCAAGGTGTCGTGAGAGGGCAGGCAATCGCGCCTCTGTACCGCTCAGTCCCCCAAGCTGCCAGTAACGCGATCCAGAACTCTACGCCTTGCTCAGCTTGATTGACGCTATTCGAGTTGGTCGGGTGCGGGAGCAACGTTTGGCAGTCGGCGAACTTGAAAAAAGGATCGTCGCTGCTCTATGAACCCGCAGATACTCATGCTGGAAATAGTTGCCAGGGTTCTCTCTCAAGTACGCACTACCATGTAAGCCTTACACTCGCAAACAGCCTCAACGGAACGCAAAAACCAGATAGTCCAGCCTCAACTTTATTGCTGGCATAGTGGGTACTACGCTACAAAATCGCTTCATAAATTTTAGCTACCTGCCAATTTTCTCACACTTGCTCAACTTGATTTTTAATTCAATTCCGATGCCGGAACTTGACTATTAAGTCAATCCACTTGTTGTTAAAAACGCTAAAAAATTAGCTAATTGTTGCGTCAGCTAAAGTCAGGGATTTGCAGTATAAAGTCAGGGATTTGCAGTATAAAGTCAGGCGGAAAGCAGGTATTTGCAGGGGGTACACTTTACCTGCATTTACCTGAAAATATCCTGCAAATGCCTGAATTTTTCGGTTAAATTGCTGCTTTTTTGTGCAAGGACTGGCTTGACCTGTTGAGGCTGATTATAGTTGTTCTCTCTCGGTAGCAAGCAATGTTTTTGTGATCACAAACCGCACTTTTACGTGCAGGAAGAGAAATAATGCACCCTCCTTTTACGGAAGCCTAACCGTAAGGTCGGGTTTAATACTTTCTTTAGCTTTAATGACAATTGTAACTATTTGTACTACGATTTAAGCTGAATATTCTATAGCTCTAAGAAATTAGAGGGAGAAAATGCTTCAAAAGCAATTCAACAAGCTCATCACTTATTCAAGTGCGATCGCACCTAAATCCACTATTCTATACAAATAAAGAAAATTATAGTCAGTCTCTACCTTAATAAACTGTCTAAACAGCCCTCTCCAATTGGGGGGGATAAAATCACCTGAATAGCGCTTGTCGATTACAGTTGTTAACTTGTATCTTGGGAAAAGGTTTTTACTGATTAAAAACTATGAAGACTTTACCGGAAGCCAAACCTAGAGAGCTGCTATCCAACCATATTCACATTCGCCTCACTGACTCTGACTACAATCAAATTAAAGCAAGAGCAGAGCAAGTCAATTTGAGCATGAGCGACTTCATGCGCCGCGCCGCATTGAGCAGAACCATGCCGCGCCCTCTAGCTGCATTTGACTTGAAAGCCTATCAAGTTTTATGCAAGATTGATGCCCAATTGAGAATTGCAGGAAACAACCTCAATCAAATTGCTAAAGCTTGCAATAGTGCTGTGGTATTGGGAGAACCCGTTATTGTCAATAGAGGACTCTTAGAAAGCGTACAGCACCTCATTCAACAAAACCAAACTGCTATTAAAACAATAGTTGCAAACCTTACCAATTCTACAGTCCGCTAATTTTTAACAAGCCTGAGAAATTGATGTAATAAACCTACTGCGAAACGGTTATGATTGGCAAACAAATCAAAGGTACAGGCTTTCGGGGCTGTTTGAACTACGTGCTAGGTAAAAAAGACGCCACTCTAATTGG